>JBAUEV010000022.1:0-8442 GCA_049678805.1 Gammaproteobacteria bacterium | reverse complement strand
GGAGGGGGCTGTCGCGTTACGCACTTTTGCGTTTCGTGATACTAGGTAGGGATTAGTTTTTAATTCCACGATTGAGGGGATTCCCAATGTTCTCAAAAAAAATATTATTAGGTGCCTTGGTAGGTCTGGGCGCCGGACTTGCTGTTTCTTCAGTATTTGCTAATGGTTTTATTCAAGATGCTGGCCCTTATGTAGGTGTACAGGGTGGTTATACTCGTGCTTACTACGACAGTGAAAAAAATTATGTTGAATCATTTCAAAACTATAGTGTAAATGAAGGTGGTTTTGGTGGTCGTCTTTATGCAGGTTGGTCATTCAATCCCTATCTTAGCGTAGAAGGTGGCTATACCCAGTTTGCTAAAAATAAATATTCTTTCAATAGTACGGATGGTATTCTTTACGGAAATGGGGATGAAACAATTAAAACGAATGCGTGGGATGTTGTAGGGAAAGTTTCGTTACCGCTTAGCGTATTCAATCCTTCTTTAACTGGATTAAGTCTTTATGCAAAAGGGGGAGCTGCCTATGTAACAGCGAATGATTCAGGTTCGGTTAGTGTTATTACGAATTTCCCTGACGCTGACTTAAATAACTCTAATTCGAGCTTTGATGCGACAGCACATAGTTGGGCACCTGTCTACGGTGTAGGTGCTGCTTACACATTTTCTAACAACTTTGGTTTGGATGCTTCATTTACGCGCATTCAAGGCAGTGCCCATTTTAGTGGTGACTCTTTTTCACCTAATGCTAATCTATTTGCTGTTGGTGCTAGCTATAAGTTTGATCTTCTTAACCAAAGCAACGCAAGCTAGTTTCATTATTGGAATTGGTCGTCCCGATTGGAGCTGCTATCCCGATTGGAGCTGTTATCCCGCGACTTGATCGCGGGATCCAGCACCAGTGTTTTTCCAATTTTGCAATTCACGACCAAAAGCATCAAGCTCTTCTTGACGCAACGTCAAGATTTCAACGCCTGTTTCAGTAACGACAAGAGTATGTTCCCATTGTGCCGATAACTTGCGATCTTTGGTAATCACAGTCCAACCATCTGGCATAAGAGTGGTCTCATAAGTGCCCACATTAATCATCGGTTCAATCGTAAACGTCATACCTGGTCGTAGCTCTTCGCCTGTCCCTGGTTTTCCATAATGCAAGACTTGTGGGGCTTCGTGGAAAACTGTACCAATACCATGGCCACAATATTCACGTACCACAGAGAAATGTTGCGCTTCGGCATGGCGTTGAATGACAGCTCCGATATCGCCTAAGTGTGCCCCCGGCCTAACTGCTTTGATCCCCAAGTATAAGCACTCTTGCGCAACGCGGCTTAAACGTTTAGCCAAAATAGAGGGGTTACCCACTAAAAAAGTTTTACTAGTATCTCCGTACCAACCCTCTTTAATTACGGCAACATCAATGTTAACAATATCGCCGTCTTTGAGCTGTTTATTGCTTGGAATACCGTGGCAAACCACGTGATTGACCGAGGTACAGATGGATTTAGGAAAATTGTTATACGTGCCACGGTAATTAAGCGCTGCCGGAATAGCTTGTTGCTGCTGCACGATAAAATCATGGCAGAGGCGGTCTAGCTCTTCAGTGGTGATGCCAGGTTTGACATGAGGCTCAATCATTTCCAAGACTTCAGCTGCCAGACGACCAGCTACACGCATTTTTTGGATTTCGTCAGGAGTTTTAATTTTTGTCACTGGTTTTATGATTTCAGATTGTTGAAAAGTGGTTTATATGGTATAAAGCACTTCGCCATTTGGCAAGAAATACTTAAACCACACACGTGTCGGCACGTGATTCTGGGTGCTGAATTGCCGCAAGTCGGCCTCTCAGTTGAATCATGGGACGCGTGGAGGAACAACCCTTGGAGATTGCTATGCCCGATATTACCATGCGCCAAATGTTAGAAGCTGGCGTTCACTTTGGCCACCAAGCCCGTTATTGGAATCCGAAAATGGCACCTTACATTTTTGGGGTACGCCATCAAGTTCACATTATTAACCTAGAATCAACATTACCTCTGCTTAGAGATTCCTTGCAGTTTGTATCAAGCGTTGCTTCTAAAGGTGGCAAAATTTTGTTTGTTGGTACCAAGCCAGCCGCACGAGAAATCATCCGTGAAGAAGCTCAACGTTGTGGTATGCCCTACGTAGATCACCGTTGGTTAGGAGGCATGTTAACCAACTATAAAACCATTCGCCAACGCATTAAGCGTTTAAAAGATTTAGAAGCGATGGAGGCGAGTGGAACTTTCAGACGTCTAACCAAAAAAGAAGGTTTAATTCTGCACCGCGAAATGCAAAAACTAGAACATGGGTTGGGTGGAATTAAAGATATGGGTGGTTTGCCAGACGCATTGTTTATCATAGATGTTGGGCATGAAAAGAACTCGGTTGCTGAAGCAAATCGTCTTAGTATCCCCATCATTGGTGTCGTAGATACTAACTGCACGCCCGATAAAATTGATTATATTATTCCAGGCAACGACGATGCAATTCGCGCTATTCATTTATACACCGCATGTGTGGCAGATGCCATTATATTGGCTAAAGCAGAGGCAATAGAAGCGGGGTTATTGGCCGCACCTGCAATGGCGGAAGAAGCTGGAGAAGCACCTAAGAAAATTGCAGTAAAAAAGCGTGTTGTAACTAAAAAAGCAGATGAGGCAGAATCATCTCCAATGGTTACTGGTGCTGAATATGGAAAAACGGCAGTAAACACAGAAAAGGAAGCTGTTAAAGAAAGTCCAGCTAAAGCAAAGCCTGGTGCACGAGCCAAACGCCCACCAACCAAAAGAGCCGGAACTAAAGTTGAGCTGGTTGATATTAAGAAAAAAATCACCAAAAAAGTGATTGCTGACCCTGTAGCCAAGCACGAACAAAAAGATAAATAGAGAAAGAGGATTTAATTTATGAGTGTATCAGCAGCTTCAGTTAAAGAACTTCGCGAGCGAACCGGCGCTCCTTTGCTTGATTGTAAAAATGCTTTGATAGAAACAAATAATATTGAAGAAGCAATCGAATGGTTGCGTAAAAAAGGTATTGCTAAAGCTGCTAAAAAAGAAGGGCGAATAGCTGCTGAAGGCTGTATCGTTTTACAAACCGCTAAAGATGCAAAATCAGGTTTTATGGCAGAAATCAATTGCGAAACAGATTTTGTAACGCGCCATGAAGACCTGATAGCATTTGCCAACAAAGTTGCACAAGCAGGCCTAACTGCTGGAGCAACTGATGTTGTCACAGTATCTGCTTTACCGTATCAAGACAACCAAACAATTGAAGATCGCCGTAAAGAATTAGTCGCTAAAATTGGTGAAAATATTCAAATTCGTCGCGTGGCTTATCTACACGGCGAAGGAATGGTTGCTGCTTATCGGCATGGTGAGCGAATTGGTGTATTGGTGCATTTAAGTCCAGCTAATGAAATATTAGGCAAAGATTTAGCCATGCACATCGCAGCTTCTAGCCCGCAGACAATTGCACCACAAGACGTGCCTGCAGCACTTGTGGCTAAAGAACGTGAGATTTTTGCCGAACAAGCCAAAACAAGTGGAAAACCTGCCGCAGTGATTGACAAAATGATTGAAGGCCGCGTTCAAAAATTTATAAATGAAGTCAGTCTATTAGGGCAGCCGTTTATCAGAGACCCCGATAAAACGGTAGGAGAATTAGTACGAGATGCCAAAGTGAAGGTTCACAGTTTTGTGCGTTTTGCAGTAGGAGAAGGAATCGAAAAAGCGGCTAGTGATTTCGCAGCAGAAGTTATGGCTCAAATACGCAATTAATCGGAGAATTGCTTTTATGGCACAAAACCATCAGCCTATTTATCACCGGATTCTACTTAAATTTAGTGGTGAAGCATTGATGGGCAAGAGCCATTTTGGAATTGATCCAGCCGTTTTAGATCGTTTAGCTAAGGAAGTGGCTGAGATTGTTCAATTAGGGGTACAAGTGGCGATTGTCATCGGTGCAGGGAATTTATTTCGTGGCACTGAGTTATCAGAAGTAGGAATTGGTCGCATCACTGGCGATTATATGGGCATGCTAGCGACTTTGATGAATGCTTTAGCATTACGTGATGCTTTTGAACGTGCCAATATACCTACACGTATTTTATCCGCAATTCCAATGGGGGGAGTTGTTGATCCTTTTGATCGTCGGAAAGCAATCCATCATTTGCAACGCGGGCGAGTGGTTATTTTTGCAGGTGGCACAGGCAACCCTTTGGTAACAACAGATTCTGCGGCGAGCTTGAGAGGTATTGAAATTGGGGCTGACGTCATTCTTAAAGCTACCCATGTAGATGGGATATATACCGCTGATCCAACTAAAAATCCAAATGCTAAGCTCTACAAACACCTTACTTACCGCGAAGCTTTAGAAAAAGAATTAGCCGTGATGGATTTAGCGGCATTTTCTCAATGTCGGGATCATAATATGAAATTGCGGGTATTTAATATTCACAAACCTAAAGCATTATTAAACGTGATTACCAGTGAAGATGAAGGTACCTTGGTTGAGCGAGGAGAAACATAAATGGCAGATAAAATTACACAAGAAACAGAACAGCGCATGATAAAAAGCCTTGAAGCGTATAGGGTGGAACTAGGGAAAATGCGTACTGGTCGTGCGAGTCCTGGTTTACTCGAACATATAAAAGTGATTTCTTACGGTCAGGAGATGTTTTTAAACCAAATAGCCAGTATTACAGTCGAAGGTTCTCGTACCTTAGCAATTACCCCGTGGGATAAATCACAAGTCAGTGTCATCGAGAAAGCTAT
This sequence comes from Gammaproteobacteria bacterium, assembly GCA_049678805.1. Lineage (GTDB taxonomy): Bacteria > Pseudomonadota > Gammaproteobacteria > JBAUEV01. The sequence continues at coordinate 3,650 of JBAUEV010000022.1, read as the reverse complement.
TCGTAGCGCTGATTTGGGTTTAAATCCAACGGCTGCAGGACAAGTTATTCGTGTACCCTTACCACCTTTAACCGAAGAGCGACGCCGTGATCTCGTTAAACTAGTGCGTGATGAAGCAGAGCGCGCGCGTGTAGCCGTTCGCACTGCTCGGCGTGATGCTAATCAAAATTACAAGGATTTATTAAAAGCAAAAAAAATAAGTGAGGATGATGAACGTCGAGGACAAGCTGATATCCAAAAAATGACTGATAAGTTTATTTCTGAAATAGATAAAATGCTGGCCACTAAAGAAACTGATTTAATGGAAGTATAACGGCAGTGTGGTGCGTCGACTATTTTTTTGTAACTTTATTTTTATGGTTGTGTAGTAATGAGTGACCTGCCCAAACATGTAGCCATTATCATGGACGGCAATGGGCGCTGGGCACAACAGCGTCATTTGCCACGAATAGCAGGGCATCAAGCAGGCGCAAAAGCCGTTAAAGAAATAGTTCGTACGTGTGGTGAGAAAGGTATTGCCGCTTTAACTTTGTTTGCTTTTAGTAGTGAAAATTGGGGACGCCCAACCGACGAAGTAAGCTTTTTAATGGAGCTTTTTTTAAAAACGTTACACCTTGAAACTAAAAATCTCCACAAAAATAATGTGCAATTGCGAATTATTGGCGATCAGAGTCGTTTCCATAAGAAATTACAGCAGCGCATTCATTATGCGCAACAACTTACGGCTAATAATACAGGTTTGAAACTCATAATTGCTGCTAACTATAGTGGTCGTTGGGATATTGCTGAGGCAACGCGTCAGCTCGGTCAAGCTATCGCCGAAGGCAAGTTGCAACCTGAGCAAATTACGATTGATTTATTGCAAACAAAATTAGCATTGGCCGATTTACCTGAGCCTGATTTATTTATCCGCACCAGTGGTGAAGTACGCATTAGTAATTTTTTATTGTGGCAGTTGGCTTACACTGAGTTATATTTTACTGAAACACTGTGGCCTGATTTCACAACAGCTTGTTTAGAGCAAGCATTGCAGGAATATAGCAAACGTCAACGTCGTTTTGGTTTGACTAACGAGCAAAATGAATTGGTCAAACTGCCACGTGTAGTGACTTTAAGAGCTTAATACCAGTCATTAAGTTTTGAGTCAGGCTGTCTTGAATGGATCACATTATTTTATGCTAAAAACCCGCGTTCTAACTGCCTTAATATTACTCCTGATCGTTCTGATTATTTTATTATTTACTTCAATCATTGTATTTGAACTATTTGGTCTGACACTGGTTGCTGTGGCGGCTTGGGAATGGGCAAGATTAGCCAATTTAACAACACTCAAAGAACGCTTGGTTTATATGATAGTCGTGGTAGTGGTATGCCTTATTGCTTGGCAAATCCCACCTGCTTGGATATTAACTGCTGCAATGATAGGGTGGTTGTGTGCAAGTTGTCTTGTTTTATGTTATCCACATGCGAGCGAATTTTGGGGACAAAATCGCTGGCTAAAAGCAAGCATGGGGATATTGGTTTTAACTTTTTTCTGGATTGGCTTAAGTGTTATTCGCCATTACCCACGAGGAATAGCCCATCTTTTACTGGCATTGTGTATTATATGGGCGGCAGATACAGGCGCTTATTTTGTCGGGCGCAGATGGGGTAAACATAAATTAGCCCCTGTCGTTAGTCCAGGTAAAACCTGGGAAGGTTTATTGGGTGGTTTAGTTTTATCATTATTAGTAGCGTGGATAGGTGGTTTTTGGCTAGGAATCTCGCCACGGTATTGGTTATGGGGTTCATTGTGGGTAGTGTTAACGGTAATAGCTTCGCTGTTTGGTGATTTATTTGAAAGTATGGTTAAACGTCAAGCCGGTGTAAAAGATAGTGGCAAATTATTACCAGGACATGGTGGCTTATTGGATCGCATTGATAGCTTAACTGCTGGCTTACCCATATTTGCATTAGGGCTGCTGCTAATTAGCTAAGGACGTTGCTCGCACCCCAACGGCATTCTCACCCAACGATTTTACTAAGTCGTGCTAGAAAAATTTTTGGAGAAGAAACACAACTGTTTCATCCCCCTGCAAGGGGGAGGATTAAGGTCGGGGTGCTCTAAAATATTTTCATTGTTCTAAAAACTAAATCTATCCCGAAGGTTTTTGCGCTGTTCTAAAATGTCCTTAATAAATAGACGATCTGTTGTACTTGTCAGTAAAGAATCTGTCAGATCAATCTGATTCATTGCGATCAATTGCAGAATTTCTGTGCGAATTTGACTGGTGTTGTTCCTAGGTAATGCCTTGACGATTTGAATATGCTCGGGAGGTTTTAGGTCTTTCAAAACGGTAGCTAAACTGAACCGTAATTCGTTTTCCAGTTCGCTATTATCACTTTCAACAAAGGCATAAAGGCCTACGCCTGATCGCCGATCAGCAAACGTCACAATGGCAGCATCTCGCACTTGCGGATTCAATTTGATGTGCTCAGTCAGTATCGGTACATCATTAACCAGTCGGTGCCCACCGCCCTCGCGATCGGTGAAATTGAAAATGCCGCGTGTGATTGCTTTGTAAACACGTTTGCCCGTCGCTAGCCAAATACGAGCAAAAATTGATTTGTGTGCTAACACCATTTTTTCCTTTGGTGTTAATGCCTCAGGTACATAACTGCGTTTATGCTTGAGTAAATGGCGTAAGTCTTCATAGGCCGCGATGCGAAATAAGCGGCTGCGTTTCTTAAAACAGACTGCGAGTTGAAAATCTGTGAGGTAGGTATTGCCATCGCTGCCGCGTAACCAGTTCTGTTCCTTTGCAAGATCATTATGACAAATACCGGCGCGGTGCAATTTACGAAGAGCAACTTTCGCATTGGCAAAATATTTACGGTCGCCATAGGGTTTTGCAAGATGCAGAGCTACTCCGTTAATGAATCCACGCACTAGCAATTTTTTGCCAGCCCATAATAATTCAGGACAAACATGGAGGTCTTTCGCTCGCGCCAGGGCGTACCGTTCGCGTTTAAACAAATGATGCGCGAGAATATAAGACCACCAGGGAACTTGATCGAGTCGGCGCACAACAGCGTCCACTTCGCCAGTGTCACCACGGTATCGGCCGCGTTCAATGTTGGAGAATATATCACGCTTAAGCAAGATACCATTACGCCATCTTTGCGATAAGAGGGCGGCATCTTCTTTTGATAAACGCATACCAATTCCTTGGATGTAATATTTAATGTGGAATATTTCAGTCGAACAAAGAATCCTAATTTTATTTTAAATGAAAATCAAGATACTTATACTTCCTACGCAGTGCAAACGCATTTAAAACATGCCCCTGCCGTCTATGTGCCGCGGCTTGTCCGGGGTATCCACAAAAACCCGTCATTGCGAGCGGAGCGACGCAATCCAGGTTTTCAAAAGTTGCATATTTCTTATTTTTAGAATGCCGTGTAAGTGTCGTTTTCAGACAAAACTGCATCCTGCGACCCCGTATCGAGTACGGGGCAGAATACATCCCTGTATTCTACGGTCTTCCAACGACACCCACACGACATTCTTACCCAACGACCTTATTTATAAGAAATATGCAACAACGCCGGCTTGTCCGCGCATCTACTCCTCACTGCCTACGTGCCGCGGCTTGTCCGCGCATCTACTC
>JBAUEV010000021.1:0-3727 GCA_049678805.1 Gammaproteobacteria bacterium | reverse complement strand
GCTTGGAATACAGCCTGAGAAGTAAAAAAAAAGATTCGCAAAAACATTTTTGCGAATCTTTTTATGATGAAATGAAGGGAATAAAGTGGTCTGTTGGGACATCCTTGCCCCAAAGTGTGGCGTCCTTGCCAACCAGACCCTACCACCTCGCTCCTAAACCACTTAACCTCGCAGAAGATCAAGTGGTATAATGATCTAGCTAGCTACCCTGCTTACCAGTTGCTTTTATGCTGAACAATCCTTGTTCTTTCGACTAGATCACATAGTTCTTCCTGAACCACATTCAGTTTAGCAAACCAGCACCCTACTTCAACCGAAGGTATAGCCTCTACTTCTAACTCCAACACATTTTATATGACCTTATAAGCCATTAAATTTGTTATTAATCAATAACTTATAATAATTTTAAGGTTTCTTAAAAGCCATTGATATAGGATTTTTAGGGGCTATTTATTGGATATATCCTACGCAATGAGTGAGAATTTTGTACACGGTATTCAATGCTTGATAGAATAGGCCTCTTGCATAATCTATTAGAAGGAAAAACCTATGGGATTCTTGTCCGGTAAACGTGCTTTGATTGTTGGCTTAGCCAGTGAACGTTCTATTGCTTATGGGATTGCAACGGCTATGCGTCGTGAGGGGGCGGAGTTGGCGCTCACTTATCAAAATGACAAACTCAAAGAACGAGTGCATAACATGGCCAAAGAATGGGGATCTTCCATCGTTACGCCTTGCGATGTGGCGGACGATCAGCAAATCAATGCTGCATTTGACTTCATTGGTAAACATTGGGACGGTTTGGATATTGTTGTTCATTCCGTTGCTTATGCGCCAGCCGAACAACTCGGTGGTGATTATCTGGAGCAAGTTTCCCGTGAAGGATTTAGGATAGCACACGATATTAGTAGTTACAGTTTTGCTGCATTAGGTAAGGCTGCTTATCCATTGATGCAAAATCGCAAAGGTGCTTTATTGACCCTCACTTATTTAGGTTCTTTACGCGCGGTGCAAAATTACAATGTGATGGGTGTAGCTAAAGCCAGTTTGGAAGCGAATATGCGTTATATGGCTAATAGTCTTGGTCCCAAAGGGATTCGGGTTAACGCTGTTTCTGCTGGGCCTATTCGTACGCTTGCAGCATCAGGAATTAAAGATTTTCGCAAGATGTTGGCCTTTAATGAAAAAATCACGCCTTTACGAGAAAACGTTACGATTGAAGAAGTTGGCAATGCTGCTGCTTTTCTCTGTTCTGATCTTGCTGCTGGCATTACGGGACAAGTTCTTTATGTGGATAGCGGTTTCCATATCGTGGGGTTAGGCGAGTTGAGTTAAAAGCCAGTGTAGCCTTTGATGATAGCTTAGTCCCCTTATGTTTCCTCCCCCTGCAAGGGCATTGTTGAATAATTCCCTATTAAAAGGTTTTAGAATGCTGTCGGGGTGCGGTTTTCAGACGAAACTGCATCCTGCGATCGGAGAATACATCCCTGTATTCTACGGTCTTCAAATTCGCACCCCCGACGGCATTCTCACCCAACGATTTTACTAAGTCGGGGTAGAAAAATTTTTGCTAACGCTGCATCAAGGCTACGTTTTGTTAGTAACAATTTTCGCTTGTTTCATCAAGCTATCAACATACAGCTCATAATCTAACTGGCCAGAGCTGTTTTCAATCTCATCACGATAGGCTTGTTGTTGCGCTTGGGGAAGTTGGGTTAAAGCACCTTGATTGACACCTCTAACACCGACCAGTGCATAATCACCGTCGGCAAGTGAAAGTCCACCAAAAACAGGATGGGTCTTATTCGCTGTAGAGGGCAAACTAAATGCTAATTTTAGAATTTGGCCATTCAGAATGGATGTTTGGCGATTAACTGCTTGATGCGATATCCAACGCAGTTGGTTTTGTTCCGCTAATTTTTGCGGATTAACCCCCTGACGAAGTTGCCCTAACAATTGCTCGCCTAACTGTTTCGCTTGCTGTTGCGCGGCACGTTGGCGTAACACTTTTTCAATAGCATCTTTTACTTCTGTAAAAGGTAACACTGCAGCAGGTTGGTAATCTTTGGTACGCAAAACGATAATGGTTTTGTCATCAATCGGAATTAGATCGCTATTATTACCTTGTTTTACGCTATCACTAAAAGCCGCAGCAACCACTTTAGGATTGGCAGTAACACCGGTAGTGTTACCACTACTGGTAAAATAATCGCTTACTTGCAAAGTGAGCCCCAAGGCCTGAGCTGCTGGTGCAAGAGAACTTGGATTAGTATAAGCCAATTGCGAGAGCTGCTCGCTTTGGTCAGAAAATAACTGCTGTAATTTTTGTTGCTGTAAAGTTTGCTCGACTTGATGCCGTGCTTGCTCAAAAGGCAATATCTGGGGTTTTTTGACCTCCATTAATTTAATAATGTTATAACCTTCAGCATTTCTAAAAGGCTGCGAGGTTTGCCCAGGTTTTAAATTACTCACCACTTGTCGCAAATCTTCTGGAAGTTGTTGTACTGTTATCCATTCACCCGCGATATAAGTGCTGGTGTTTTTATTAGTGTGAACATAATGTTCAGCTAACTTAGTCCAATTTCCCTGTTGCGCTTGATGATAAATCTGGTTTATTTGAGTTTTGGCATAAGCATCTGTTTCAGGCTTAGTATTGGGTACTTTGATTAACAAACGAGCGATTTGCCAACGTTGTGGTTCACTATATGTTTGAATATTTTCATTGTAATACTGTTGCAATTCTTGATTGCTAACTTGCACTTTGTGCTGCAATTGTTGGGCAGATAGTTGCAAGTATTCAATTTTAACTTTGGCTGGGCTTTGAAATTCTGTTAAATGCTGCTGATAATAATCTTGTAATAATTGTGGTGATAACTGCACTGCTTGAATGAAACGTTCAGCAGGAAGAATGGCATAATCCACATCACGTTTTTGTTGTTCCAATTGCGCTGCTTGATTAATTTCACTGGGTAATGCAAATCCACTACCAAGAATGCCAGATTGTGGCTGATTGATGAGTAGGGTTTTTTCTAGGTCGCTAACAAATTGTTGTTGCGAATAAGACATATTATTCAATATTTCTTGAAATCGTTGGGCTGAGAATTGACCATTCACTTGAAAAGCGGGTAATTGCATAACCACAGCGTCCAACTGCAGGGGATGGACACGATATCCTTGATGTATCGCCGCTTGGGATAGTACTTGCGAAGTAACCAGTTGTTGAAGGGCTCGCGCTTTAAGCTGTGCTTGTATGCTCTGGTCAAAAGAAAGCTGAGAACCCATTTGGGCTAACCAACCTTGTCGTATTCGCTGGTAAACAAGGTTTAGCTGTTCTTGGGTAATATTCACACCATTCACTTTGGCAACAATATCCGGACTCGCATTACTGCCCAAATAACTTTCAATTCCCCAGAGGGCGAAGGCCACCACTAACAACCCAATGATAACCCCCGTGATCCAGCCTTGAGCACGATCCCTAATCGTTTGCAGCATGCTTTGTCAACTCTTAAACTATTACAAAAGCCAAAAAAATGGCGGAGTGGACGGGACTCGAACCCGCGACCCCCGGCGTGACAGGCCGGTATTCTAACCAGCTGAACTACCACTCCAATATTGGTGGGTGCTGTAGGGCTCGAACCTACGACCCTCGCCTTGTAAGGGCGATGCTCTACCAACTGAGCTAAGCACCCAGACCTAATCTTCCATCAGAAAACAAACACCCCAGTGG
>JBAUEV010000020.1:0-9932 GCA_049678805.1 Gammaproteobacteria bacterium | reverse complement strand
TAGTAGCAGAACATAACGTAGATGTTCAGCAGGTACAAGGCACTGGTAAAGCAGGTCGAGTCACTAAGGAAGATATAACCAAAGTTGTGCAAGCTAAGGTTGTTGCACCCGGTGCGCCGAGTATCGGAACCATGAGTGGTGAACGACCTGAAGAACGAGTGCCTATGTCGCGGTTACGTGCGCGCATTGCTGAACGGCTAGTTGCAGCACAACATAACGCTGCCATGCTTACGACTTTTAATGAAGTTAATATGAAGCCTATCATGGATTTACGAGCACGTTATAAAGAACAATTTGAGAAAATTCATGGCATAAAATTAGGGTTAATGTCCTTTTTTGTTAAAGCAGCAGTTGAAGCATTAAAACGTTTTCCGGCCGTGAATGCTTCTATTGACGGCAATGATGTGGTTTATCATGGTTACTACGATATTGGTATTGCTGTCTCAACACCACGTGGTTTAGTGGTGCCAGTATTACGCGATGCCGATACCCTGAGTTTGGCAGCCATTGAAAGAGCAATTGCCGATTATGCGGAAAAAGCACGCGACAACAAGCTTAGTATGGAAGAAATAACCGGCGGAACGTTTACGATCACCAATGGTGGCATATTTGGCTCAATGTTGTCCACGCCAATCCTTAACCCTCCACAAAGTGCCATTTTAGGCATGCACAACATAATGGAACGACCGGTAGTTGAGAACAAAGAAATTGTTGCACGACCGATGATGTATTTAGCACTTTCGTATGACCATCGCATGATTGATGGTCGTGAATCAGTTACTTTTCTTCTGACAATTAAACAATTGCTTGAAGACCCAGCGAGGTTGTTGTTGGGGATTTAATAATAGCAGGATAGCTTAGCCTCGCCAGTGATGTTGTGGGGAGAATGCCATTTTACTTTTTTAATTACCACAGGAAACGTCATGAATTTACATGAATATCAAGCGAAGCATTTATTTGCTCAATTTGGTTTACCAGTGCCGGCAAGTGAAGTTGTACGCAGCGCAGAAGAAGCCCGCGATGCTACCATAAAATTAGGTGGCAAAAGTTGGGTAGTCAAAGCTCAGATACAAGCAGGTGGACGTGGCAAAGCGGGTGGAGTGCGACTCGTTGCCAGCGAAGACGAATTACGGCAAACCGTTAAAGATCTGATTGGTACACGATTGGTTACCTATCAAACGGATAGCCATGGTTTACCTGTGAATCAAGTATTAATTGAAGAACCCTGCCAAATTGCGCGGGAACTTTATTTGGGTGCCGTCATTGATCGTTCCAAGCGGCGTTTGGTCATTATGGCTTCTACAGAAGGTGGGGTTGAGATTGAGCACGTTGCAGAAGTATCCCCTGAAAAAATTCTAAAAATTGTTGTGGATCCATTAGTGGGTATTCTGCCTTACCAATGCCGTGAATTAGGTTTCGGTTTGAAATTAAAACCTGAACAGATTAAGTCATTTACTCAAATTGTAACGGGTTTATACAAACTGTTTATCCAATGTGATTTGAGTTTAGTGGAAATAAACCCGTTAGTTTTAACAAAAAATGGTGATTTAGTGTGTTTGGATGGCAAAGTCAACGTGGATGACAATGCGCTTTATCGCCAAACGCAATTACGTGAAATGCGTGATACCTCACAAGAAGATGAGCGTGAAACGCGTGCCCAACAATGGGAAATCAATTACATTGCCTTGGATGGGGACATCGGTTGTATGGTCAATGGTGCTGGTTTAGCAATGGCTACCATGGATTTAATCAAACTCTATGGTGGTAATCCTGCTAACTTTTTGGACGTAGGCGGCAGCGCCACCAAAGAACGTGTTACTGAAGCATTTAAAATTATTTTGTCCGATAAGAAAGTTAAAGGAGTATTAGTCAATATTTTTGGTGGGATTGTGCGCTGCGATTTAATTGCTGATGGCATTATTGGTGCTGTCGCTGAAGTCGGTATGGAAATACCCGTTGTGGTACGTTTAGAAGGCAATAACGCTGATTTGGGCGCAAGAAAGCTTGATGAAAGTGGTTTAAATATCATTGCGGCGAAAAGTTTCGCTGATGCCGCACGTACAATTGTCAAGATTGTTAAAACGGGGGTTAAGGCATGAGCATTCTAATTGATAAAAATACACGTGTAATTTGCCAAGGGTTTACGGGTAAACAAGGTACCTTTCATTCAGAGCAAGCGATCGAATATGGCACCAAAATGGTAGGTGGGGTTACGCCGGGTAAAGGCGGGCAAAAACACTTAGGATTACCTGTATTTGATACTGTGCGTGAAGCACTCGCTGCAACCGATGCCAACGCGACAGTCATTTATGTACCCGCACCTTTCTGTAAAGATTCCATTATTGAAGCAGCTGATGCGGGTATCAAAATCATTGTTTGTATAACTGAAGGCGTTCCCGTGTTGGATATGCTGGTAGTAAAAGTCTACGTAGATCAAGTAGGTGCGCGGCTAATTGGCCCTAATTGTCCTGGCGTCATTACGCCTGGGCAATGCAAAATCGGGATTATGCCTGGGTCTATCCACAAACCCGGTAAAGTTGGCATTGTATCGCGTTCGGGGACTTTGACCTATGAGGCAGTGAAGCAAACAACTGATTTGGGTTTTGGCCAAAGTACATGTGTGGGGATTGGTGGGGATCCAATTCCTGGCACTAGCTTTATTGATGTGCTTATTTTATTTGAAAAAGATCCACAGACTGAAGCGATTGTCATGGTAGGTGAAATTGGTGGTACTGCGGAAGAAGAAGCGGCTGAATTTATCAAACACCACATTACTAAACCTGTGATTTCTTATATTGCAGGTGTAACTGCACCGGCTGGCAAGCGCATGGGGCATGCAGGCGCCATCATTGCGGGTGGCAAAGGCACTGCAGCTGAGAAATTTAAAGCGTTAGAATTGGCGGGTGTACATATTGTTAAATCACCGGCCGAAATTGGTAAAGCAGTAGCCAAGGTAACAGGTTGGTAGATGAATAATAAAAATTAAGTAAGGGGAGATAATAAAATGTCTGCATTTCATGATGCTATTGATATAAATGATTCGGATTTAATAAAAGCATTAGTCCTATCTATCCAAAACGGCAATAATGAAATTAATTCATATAGCGATCAAGGTTTCCCACCACTCCACTATGCTGCTATTCAGGGTAAATTGGAACTATTGCCTGTCTTAATTGAGGTCGGTGCAAATATTACTGAGTTAGACTTAGACGGTAATACGTTCTTAAGATATATAACAGATATTAATCAGAGAAAAACAATCATTTCTGAGCTAATCGACTCAGATTTAGTTAATAAAGAATTCTTGTATGAATTTTTACTGGAGGACAGGAAATTAAACCATTGGCTAGAGCTCCATCAATTTAAAGGTGTAAATACCGTTAATTCGGAGGAATTTGCACCATTACGCTTGGCATTTTTACAAACTGAATATCCAATTATGATGCTCTTGCTTAATCGCGGAGCAACTTTTGTGGATGATAAAAATGTCATTTTTTATGAATCTGAAAAAAATGACCCGTTACCTGCAGATAATCTCAATGATTTTTATGATTGCATTGAACGATGTGAATGGCATGAGAAAGTGAAACAATTCGTTTTTGTCGAGGCTATTAAGAGAGGTCATGTTGAATTAGTCGAGTTTCATTTAAACATTGCACTCCTACAAAGCACGGAGCATCTATATAATCTTTTTGTTTATCAGGATGACGAAAAAAAAACGCCATTAGATTATGCAGCTATCAATTGGAATCCTGAAGTCTGTCAATTACTACGCGATGCCTTAAATTGTTTGTCTCGAAACGACCAACAAGTAATTTTAGAAGCATGTGATGTAAATAATCGAAAACAACTCACTGATTATTTTGATGTCCTTAGAGCCTCAGAAAAATCCTTTGGGAAAAGAAGGTTAGAAACTTCCCCTTCAAATTCAGAGGCCTCAAGGAAAAAAAATGCTATAGGTTTTTTTGGTGAAATTTCAAGAGAGGTTGAGAATAATAAGGAAAAATCGTCACAGGACCAACAAGAAAACTTAAGTGATTTAACAAATGTTGCTTTATCATTACTTCCTTCTTCGATGGGAAAAGGAAAATAGCAAGTAATTTTGATGCAACGTTAGTGCGCACCTGCATGGGGCATGCAGGCGCCATCATTTTAGTATAAAAATATTTAATGATAATTAAGGGGGAATAATAAAATGTCTGAATTTCATGATGCTATTGATAGTATTGCTGCCATTCTTGCCGAGGATTCTAATAATATAGAAGCAATAGAAGGGATACTCGTATCTATTATCCCTGATGGGGAAAATATTAATTCAGTTAATGAGATGGGGTTGCCGCCCATTCACTATGCGGCTTCAAAAAACGAATTAGAAGTATTGTTTAAACTAATTGAACGTGGTGCACAATTTGACAAATTAGATGCCGCTGAGAAAATATTTATAGACTATATACAGGATGCTGATAAGAAGAAAGAAATTATTTCGAGGCTGAGGACGTTGGTGGGAATTGACAAAGAACGATTGGGGACTTTTTTAAAGGCTAGTGGATCTGCAGAAACAGATGAAGGTGATGACGTACAACTGGACCATTGGTTAAAGAAATATGGGTTTAAAAATAGAGATGCTGTTGCAGATTCTGGTAATGCCATCGGATATGCGCCAATGCGGTGGGCATTTAAATTATCTGCATATCAAATAATAATACTTTTGCTTGAAAAGGAAGCATCTCTTGTAGATGAAAATAACAGAGTTTTTTATGAAAGCGATGAACCGTTGGGTGAAAATAAACTTGAGAGACTCAAATATTTTTATAAAGAAATTGAAAATTGTGAGGGAGCTGACGAAATAAAACAATTAGTTTTTGTTGATGCCATTAAGAGAGGCTACTCTCAATTAGTTGAATTTCATTTAAAACTTGCATCAGTAAATAAGGAAGAATTATATAGTCTTTTGGCTTGTCACGATAACGATAAGAGAAATCCGGTACATCATACAATTATTTATAGAGTTAAAAGTGGTAACGTGGAAATTTATGATTTAGTTTATGATGCTTTAAAAAATGTTTCTGAAGAAAAAAGAAAAAACATTCTAGCGACAAAGGATGCATTTGGTATGCACCCCTATGAGTATTCGTATGAGTATGAAGAAAACAAAAGTAATGGCATGCAAGATGTTGAAAGTGAAGTGGAGTTAGTCGATTGGTTAGAACAGTACGGGTTTAATGATGTTAACGCTGTTAATTCCATGCGATTTTCGCCAATGGGATGGGCGTTTTCACGCGCTGAATATGAAATAATGAGGGTTTTACTTGTTAATGGAGCCGCTGTTATAGATGACAATAAGAAGATGTTCTGTGAAATAAACTTTCCAGATGCTCTAAGCATGCTCAATGACTTTTACGACCAACTTTCAGATTACGCAGGAATTGAGGAAATAAAAAAAATAATTTTGACTGAGGCTGTTAAGAGAGAAAAAGTTGGTCTTGTTACATTCCATCTTGGGTTAGTGAGTACGGAAGAACAGCTACAGAATCTTTTGACTTATAAAGATAACGATGGAATAACTCTATTTGATAATGCAATTAAAAGTACGAATCTTGAAATTAAGCAATTAGTTGTCGCTAGCGCACAGAGTATGTCTCATCAGCGCAGCGTGAAACGAAAGTTTGAAATGTCCCATTCTATTGAAAGCTTAGATTATTATCACGGCAATTTATGGCATGACGAAGCAGAAAATTTACTAGAAAACCAACCAGAAGGAACTGGTTTATTAATAAAAAGCAAGCACGATGGCCACTATAGATTAATTGTGAAAGACAAAGAAAAAGAATGTGAAATATATCATATTCTTTTACCAGACCTAAGTAGTGAAAAGAAATCTAGGCTTATGAACACCACTTCCTCATCTAGGGAAATTTACTTAACAAGCATGGACGAAGATGAAGTTCATAATATATTAAATCAAAATGTCACAAACTTTTTAAAGGTAACTCGCCCCATCGAAGGAGGTTTGCGGGGTACTTTTAAAGAGATGAAATTAAGGGACGATCAAAAGAAAGTGAACAAATCGATGGTAGCTCCAGTATTTTTTTATACTAAAACGATAAAAAAATCAACACCGGGGGACCAACAGGAAAATTTACCAAAATCTGAAAATGATTCTAACGTTGCACCCTCATTACCCCAACCCGGTAAAAAATAGTATCAACGTTTTACTACCAGGCGGTGGGTTCTAAATATCATGTCCCGGTTGGGCGAGATAATAATCTAACGTTTTCTTCAATGCGGTTTTTAAGTCAGTTTTGGGTTTCCAATCTAAATATTGTTTGGCATTTTTTATAGAGGGAACACGGGCGGAGACATCTTGATAACCTTCCCCGTAGTAGTTGGTTGCTGTAACGTCAATGATTTTTGTTTTCTGAGAAACGTTCTCATAACCAGGATAGGTTTGGACAAGTTGCAGTGTCAGCTCCGCCAACTCACGGATCGAAGCATCGTTATGTGGATTACCAATATTGAAAATTCTACCCTCAGCGCACTTATCTTTGTTTTCAATGATTTTAAGCAAAGCCTCAATACCATCATCAACATATGTAAAACTTCGGCGTTGGGTGCCACCGCCCACCAGTTGGATATCTTTACCGTGTAAAATATTGCTAATAAATTGCGAAACAACTCGCGAGCTGCCTTCTTTGGTGCTAAAAACGCTATCTTGTTTGGGGCCAATCCAATTGAACGGCCGGAATAAAGTAAACCTCAACCCATGGTGTTTGCCATAAGCATAGATCACCCGATCCATTAATTGCTTGCTGCAAGAATAAATCCAACGTTCTTTTTGAATAGGGCCTAACACTAATTGTGAGGTTTCTCCATTAAATTCATTTTCACTGCACATACCGTATACTTCAGACGTTGAAGGAAACAGCACGCGGCTTTTGTATTGCAAGCATTGACGGACGATTTTTAAATTAGCCTCGAAATCAAGCTCAAATACCCGAATAGGGTCTTGTACATACACAGCAGGTGTGGCAATGGCGACCAATGGCAATACCACATCACATTTTTTAACGTGGTATTCAATCCATTCTTTGCTAATGTTGATGTCGCCTTCAATAAAATGAAAACGTTCATGATTAATGATACTTTTAAGTTTATCGAATGCCATATCCATGCCATACACTTCCCAATCCGTTTCTTTGAGGATGGCATGTGTCAAACTATTTCCGATAAATCCGTTAACACCTAAAATAAGAATTTTGAGACTCATGATGGGTTATTAAATCCTATTAAAAAAACTATTAAGTATCGGCTGTAATAGTTTGTCATCCTGAGCAAAGCGAAGGATCTCATTTTGTTAAAATACGAGATCCTTCGTCACAAAAAACGCTCCTCAGGATGACAAAATAATCTGGCACAACCTGACAAAAATTATTTATCCAACAACATCCTTAAGTATTACTTTTTTTCCAAAATATTTTTAATTGCAAATCGTGGACGACGTAAAACTTCTTGATAAATTCGTCCAGTATATTCGCCGAGTATGCCCAGCCCTAAAAGGCATAATCCTATCAGGAAAAAAGCAATCGCAAATAAAGTAAAAACGCCTTGTACTTCTGGGCCAATAAACAGACGGCGTAACAACATATATACCACTAATAAACCACTCAGCATGGAAATGATAATACCAAGCAGCGTAAAAAGTTGTAATGGAACAAGAGAAAAACCAGTTATTAAATCAAAGTTATAACGAATCAATTTATAAAGATTATAGCTTGTGGTACCCGCTGCGCGCGCTTCATGGGCAATACCAATTTCGGCGGGATTACTGGCATACGTTAGGGCTAGTGCCGGAATAAACGTAGAAGCTTCACCACTAGAGACCATTAAATCCACAATAGGACGGCTAAAAGCACGTAGCATACATCCTTCATCTCTCATCATAATGCGTGGTGTAATGCGAGCGCGGATTAAATTATGAAGTTTAGAAACAATTCGCCGCCAGGCTGAATCTTGACGGTTTTGACGGTAGCCACCTACTACATCATGGCCTTGTTCGATAAGCGCAATTAATTTGGGGATTTCCTCGGGTGGATTTTGTAAATCGGCATCTAAAGTAACGATAATTTGGCCTTGTACATGTTCCATGCCGGCCATAATTGCCATATGTTGACCATAGTTGCCATTAAAATTTATAACACGAATTTCCTTGGGACGTCGCAGATGTAATTCTTTTAGAATTATTTCGGAACGATCTTTGCTGCCATCATTGGTAAAAATAATCTCATAGGGTTTACCCATTTGATCCATAACAGCAGTTAAGCGCTGGTAGAGCATTTCAAGCACTTCTTGCTCGTTATATACAGGGATAACGACGCTAATATACGGTTGGGTCATGCGGCTCCTCTGATCTGCTTGGGTTAGGCGAATTTATTTGCCGAAGAGTTTAGACATGGTTCGGATGACACGATCTTGCTGATCGAAAGTCATATGGGAAAACAAGGGTAAACTTACGATACGACTGCCAATATCTTCGGCAATAGGGAAATTACCGCGGCGATAACCAAAACGTTGGCGATAATATTGGTAAAGATGTGCGGCTTCGTAGTGTAAACCAATACCAATGTTTTGTTCTTTCATTTTAGTCATGAACTCATCGCGTGTCATTTTTGCTACTTGCGGATTAAGTAAAGGTGCAAAAATATACCATGAATGGCGGTGTGAATAACTGGGGATGCCAGGTAAAGTCCATTCCGGCCAATCTGCTAAAAGTTCATAATATCGTTGAGCTAATGTGGTGCGGTGCTGAATAAAGTTTTCCAATTCCGCTAGCTGGTGTACACCTAAAGCTGCTTGTAAATCCATCATATTGTATTTGTAGCCAGGTTGTACGACATCATAATGCTGACTGCCTTCTTTGCTGAAGCGATTAAATGCTTCGCGGTCAATACCGTGAAACCGTAAAGTATGTAAGCTACTGACTAAGGCAGCATCGCGAGTAGTGACGCAACCACCTTCACCGGTGGTCATTAGTTTATTGGGATGGAAGCTAAATACTTGAATATCACCGAAGCTGCCGATTCGCATATTTTTGTATTGAGTACCAATGGCTTGAGCAGCATCTTCAACGATACGTAACTGATGTTTTTCGGCCAAAGCATAGAGGGGATCTAAATCGACGGGTATGCCGGCAAAATGCACCGGTATAATGGCCCGAGTGCGGGGGGTAATGGCGGCAGCTATTTGCTCGATATCGATCAAATAAGTGCGTGGGTCAACATCAACGAGTACCGGTTTACCACCTGCCAATACGATGGTGTTGAGTGTAGCCACGAAAGTCATAGGGGTAGTAATGACTTCATCCCCTGGCTGCAAATGCAATGCAGATAGGGTAAGGTGTAGCCCTGCCGTGGCAGAGGCAAACGTAACCACTTGAGGGGCTTGCAAATAGGTTTTTAGGTCTTCCTCTAAGCGTTTTACGCGCGGTCCGGTGGCTAGCCAACCTGATTGCAGGCAGGCCACAACTTCCTCAATGGCTTGTTGGTTGATGGTTGGTTGGGCAAAGGGCAAAAAATCTTCTGACATGGGTAAGTTTCCACAATATAAATTGTCATTATCATACAGCAATTGGGAGGAAATTTTAACTCAAATATTCCCTCGGTTAGCCTGAAGCGCCGCCTACAACCGCTCGCTCCTTACTGTCTACGTGCCGCGGCTTGTCCGACATTGTTGCAGACTTTGTCCTTCAGGCGACGTACCCGAATCCCCGCGGCATTGACCGCAAAAATACTCGAATCCCCGCGGCACCGACCGCGGGGTCCATTTTTTTGAATGCCCTGTAAGTGTCGTTTTCAGACAAAACTGCATCCTGCGGTCGGAGAATACATCCCTGTATTCTACGGTCTTCCAACGACACCCACACGACATTCTTACCC
>JBAUEV010000019.1:0-2586 GCA_049678805.1 Gammaproteobacteria bacterium | reverse complement strand
AGGTGGCGATAACGGCGGTCATGCGCAAGCTATTATTAATTATTCAAAGTGTTTTAAAACGAAAAACGCCTTGGTTAGAAAATTACATTTAATAATAAAAAAACGCTTGTAATTTAACACAGATGCTGCGAAGGAGCGAAGCGTCTAAAGCAATGACGGGTCTCGTTAATCAAGATTAATTTTCCCATCTCAGTTTAGTACGCAAAGTTTCAAAATAATTATAATCTTTAGGATGAATTAAGCGTAAGCGTTCAGGTTGTTGGGTGACAGTAATTTTGCCATTGGGTGGAATTGCAACGCGCTCTTGTCCATCGTAGCTGACTTCGGGTGAAGATGGATTACCTCGGGAAATGCGGACCTCAATAATGCTGTCACCGGATACTACAATGGGGCGGCTACTGAGTGTATGTGGAAACATGGGTACTAATACCATGGCATTCAAACTTGGGTGGAGAATGGGGCCGCCGCCTGAAAGAGAATAGGCTGTTGAGCCGGTTGGGGTGGCAATAATTAAACCATCCGCCCGTTGCCTACATACAAATTGCTGGTTGATGTAAATGTCAAATTCGATCATCCGTGGCACGTTACCAGGCGATAACACGACATCATTTAAAGCAACGCCTTCGGTAATAAGTTGTTCCCCTTCCAAACGTGCACCAATCAGAGTACGTTTTTCTTCCTGATAATCTCCCTCTAATACCCGACCTATCCGAGCAACCTCTTCAGGATAAATATCGGTGAGAAAACCCAGTCGGCCACGATTAACGCCTAATACTGGTAAATTTTGCTCCGCGGCAACATGTGCGGCGCGCAATAAACTGCCATCGCCGCCGACTACAATCACGAGATCACAGCGCTCTGCTAATTCTTTACGAGTAATACTAGGTTGGGGCTGCGGGGGGAGATTAGCAGCAGTTTCTTGTTCAAAGAATACCTCTACGTATTGTTCGCAGAGGTAATCTCTAACGGCAAGCAGTGTTTCGATGATGTCATCACCACCTTGACGTCCAAATAACACAACTCGATTAAAAACATTATGCATAGTGATTATTCATTAATAGATGATCTTGAAATGAAAACCAGCTTACACCATCTTTTGCTTACTCTCCAGCGGCAGACTTTTGCAACAAAATATAGCCTCGATGCAGCGTGAGCGAAATCGAGGGTTTTTGTTTGATATTTCTTATAAATAAGATCATTGGGTAAGAATGTCGTGTGGGTGTCGTTGGAAGACCGTAGAATACAGGGATGTATTCTGCCCCGTACTCGATACGGGGTTGCAGGATGCGGTTTTGTCTGAAAACGACACCCACATGGCATTCTAAAAATAAGAAATAGGCAACAACGCCGGCTAGTTATCAGACTAACAACTTAGAGTTAGCATATCTGAAATGAGAATGCTAATATTTATTGGAACCAAATTAATGGGGCGGGGTAGATTGTGAAACGATTACACAAACCCATTAGCGAACGTGCTTTGTGGGTGCTGGGGGCGGTGGTTGAGCTTTATACACGTGATGCTCAACCAGTTAGCTCAAAGGCGATCATGGAAGAAAAGTCTGCTGTATTGAGTTCAGCGACCATCCGCAATATTATGGCTGAACTGGAAGAGGCTGGTTATTTACGTGCTCCGCATACTTCTGCTGGGCGTGTACCCACGCCGCGAGGGTATCGCCTATTTGTTGATTATGTATTGAAAGTCACCCCATTGCGGGCCGATCAAGTCCATAGCCTGCAACTACGTTTAAATCCTGACGTGGATGCGCAACTATTATTGGAAGACGCTTGTCTCTTATTGTCGAGTTTAACCAAACTTGCCGCTATCGTTACTAAACCACGTCGTGAGCAACAAATTTTGCGCCATATTGAGTTTTTACCACTCACCAACCAACGCGTATTGATAATTATGGTCATTAACGAGCGCGAAGTGCAAAACAAAATTGTAAATGTTGATCGTTGTTATTCAGCAAGTGAGTTACAAGAAGCAGGCAATTATTTGGTTCAGGCTTATGCTGGGCAAGATTTGTTAAAAATTCAGCAACAAATTCTTGCGGCAATTCACGATGATCGCCGACATGCAGCTTGGCAAATTTGTGCATTAGCCGAAATAGCAGATAAAGCATTTGCTGGAGAAAATACTGACGACTTTGTGATGGCGGGCGAAATGCAGCTTATTCGCATGGCTGAGGAAGCAGGACTCGAGCGCCTGCGTATGATCTTTGAAGCCATTGCGCAAAAACGTGATATTTTGCATTTATTGGAACAATGTTTTAATAGCAATGGCGTGCAAGTTTTTATTGGTGAAGAATCGGGCTGCCGATCGTTCGGGGCTTGTAGTGTTGTAACCGCTCCTTATTGGCAAGAGGGCAAATCGGTGGGAGTATTAGGCGTTATCGGCCCAACTCGAATGTCATACAATCGAGTCATTTCGGTGGTGGATACCACTGCAAAGCTACTGAGTGCTGCATTAAGCAATCAGGCAAGGAGTTTTAAAGCTTAATGCTCTGTACACGACAAAAATTTTTCTACCCCGTCTTAGTAAAATCGTTGGGTAAGAATGCCGTCAGGGTGCCGTTTGAAGACCGT
>JBAUEV010000018.1:0-2812 GCA_049678805.1 Gammaproteobacteria bacterium | reverse complement strand
TTATAAGAAATATGCAACAACGCCGAGCAAGTCGCGGCATGTGGGCAGTCTGAGTTATCTTTGCGCTAATAATTTTTGCACTCTCGGTAAAAAATCATTTTGCCAAGCTGTTGCATCCAATGGACCTATAAACCGATAGCGAATCACGCCTTTTTTATCAATCAAAAACGTCTCGGGTGTACCGTATACACCTAAATCTAACCCTAACTGACCTTGTGGATCATAAGCTACTGCTTGATAAGGATTACCGTATTGTTGCAACCAATGTTGCGCATTCGCTTGTTGATCTTTGTAATTAAGTCCATATAACGTCACCGTATTTGAATGTGCAATATCCATTAATACAGGATGTTCTGCTTGACAGGAAGCACACCACGTCGCCCAAACATTCAGTAATGATACATGCCCTACAAAAACTTGCTGGGTAAGTTGTTGGTCAGGATGATTAAGACGCGGTAATGCAAAATCAGGAACCGATTTACCAATTAACGTTGAAGGAAGCGCACGTGGGTCTTGATGCAAACCACGCCATAAAAATAGCACTACAATAATAAAAATTAGCAAAGGAATTAATAATCTCGTTAAGCGTAATAAATTAGGCATTTTCTAGCTCCTTTGATAATCTCAGCCCCCTCATTAAAGTTCTAGAATGTACTGGGGTGCAAGTTTGAAGACCGTAGAAGACAGGGATGTATTCTTCGATCGCAGGATGCAGTTTCGTCTGAAAACTGCACCCCAGTACATTCTAGAACTTTAATGAGGGACTGCACTGTTACGAAAAAACTTTAACCTATAGCGGCGATCACTGATAGCCAACAAACCACCTAACAACATCAACACTCCACCGGCCCAAATCCAGCGCACAAACGGTTTGTAATAAATGCGTAATGCCCAACTGTTGTTGCTCATGGGTTCGCCAAGAGCGACATATAAATCACGCCACACCCCTGCATCAATCGCGGCTTTGGCTAACCCTGTTTGCGATGCCGTATAAAGTCGTTGTTGCGGATGAAGTTGTGCTATTTCTCGCCCACGATGAATAACTGTTAAATCCGCTTGCAGAGCAGTGTAATTCGGTCCAGTTAATGGTTGCACACCCAATAATTGAAATTGATAAGGTCCTGCTGTTGTCTGATCGCCAATACTCATCCGCACATCGCGTTCAACACTATAAGCGGAAGTAAGCACAATACCCGCAACACACACGGCTACCCCTAAATGCGCTACCACCATTCCCCATTGCGTGCGTGATAATGATCGTCGCACCCATAAAGTTTGTAACGTTGTCGCACTAATCCAAATGGCTAAGCCAACACCTATTACGACATACCAACGAATTGCTGTTAACCCTATAGCACACAGTAATCCTGTCATAATAAACGTAAATAAAGCAATAACGCGTACTTTTTGCCAAAGCAAGCGCAGCGACATTTGCCGCCAATGACAGCTAGGAACAATGCCCATCAGCAATAATAATGGCAGAATTAATGGGGTAAAAACTAAATTAAAATACGGTGCACCCACAGAAATTTTCCCTAGACCTAATGTTTGAATAATGAGCGGATATAAGGTGCCTAACAAAACCGTTGCGGCGGCAACGGTTAAAAAAACATTATTTAATAATAATCCGGTTTCACGCGAGAAAATTTGCCATTCACCAAAACTTTGCACAGCTTGTGCACGCCACGCGTAGAGCGCTAATGAGCCGCCTACAACAAGGGCTAAGAAAACCAACATAAATGCACCGCGTGTTGGATCAACTGCAAACGCATGAACTGAAACCAATACACCGGAGCGCACCAGAAAAGTGCCTAATAAACTCAAAGAAAATGCGCTGATTGCTAACAATACTGTCCATGCTTTAAAGGCTTGGCGTTTTTCGGTAACAATTAAGGCATGCACCAAAGCAGTGCCTGCTAACCATGGCAGAAAAGCAGCATTTTCTACGGGGTCCCAAAACCACCAACCTCCCCAACCTAATTCACGATAAGCCCACCAACTACCTAGCGTAATTCCGATGGTTAAAAAACACCACGCAATGAGTGTCCACGGTCTTGACCAACGTGCCCAAACAGCATCGAGACGTCCAGTTAATAATGCTGCTAACGCAAAAGCGAAGGCCACGGAAAATCCTACATAACCCATGTATAACATCGGGGGATGGATAGCTAAACCAGGGTCTTGTAATAATGGATTTAAGTCTTGGCCATCCGCTGGAACGTTAGGTAATAAACGTAAAAAAGGATTGGAAGTGGTTAAAATAAATAATAAAAAACCCACACTAATCATACCGAGAATGGCAAGAATTCGTGCGGACATGGCTAAAGGCAAACTGCGACTAAAATAGCTTACCGCGGCCGTCCATAAGCTAAGAATAAAAACCCATAGTAATAAAGAACCTTCATGCGCACCCCACACAGCACAGAAACGGTAGATAAGTGGTAAATGTCGGTTAGAGTTGGCGGCGACATAGGTGAGAGAAAAATCATTGCTTATAAAAGCATAAGCCAAACTGAAAAAGGCAAAACCGATCAATAATAATTGGCCATAAGAAGTTGAACGTGCCAATTGCATCCAAGCAAGGCGATGTTGTGCAGCGCCCAATAAGGGGATGGTTGACTGACATAATGCTAAGCATAATGCCAAGATCAGGGCGTAATATCCAAATTCTGGCTGCATAGTTGTCATTCCGCGACTTGATCGGCGTTGTTAAATAAATCGTTATTGTCATCCTGAGGAGCATTTTTTGCGACGAAGGATCTCGTAATTTTAAAAAAGGAGATCCTTCGCTTTGCTCAGGATGACAGCGTCT
>JBAUEV010000017.1:0-3258 GCA_049678805.1 Gammaproteobacteria bacterium | reverse complement strand
CTCCTAAGGCTTTTTCACGCGCTTTATCTAACAGTTCATGATAAGGCAATAATAAACTGGAAGCGGCGCTAATCTTCAACCGTTGCCTAACAGGGATATTTTTTTGTTCCAATTCGCGTATTTCTTGCAGCAAAGCGGTTGGTGATAACACAACACCACTACCAATCAAGCTTTGGACATGCGAATGTAAAATGCCAGAAGGAATAAGATGAAGAACAATTTTTTCGCCATTGATAACTAAGGTGTGCCCGGCATTGTGCCCACCTTGAAATCGCACCACTGCCGCTACTTGTGGGGTAAGCAAATCTACTATCTTGCCTTTGCCCTCATCTCCCCACTGAGTGCCTAATACCACAATTCGTTTTGCCATGATTTTCTAATACATGTCTCAATTGATTAAGGTGCTAAGGTGAACAAATAGCATAATCACAGTACCTGCCACCATGCTCAACAACCCCATTGCTTGTAAAGCACGATCGCGTTGTTGAATGAGCCGCAGCATGGCCAAACGCCATCTGCGTGGTGATAAGAAAGGAAAGATGCCCTCTAATACCAACATCAATGCCAAACCTGTTAAAACGTAACCCCACATAACCAGTCTCCATAAAAACGAACCGCTAATTTATCAGAATTAGACGTGATATGGAATTAACGAAGAGGATAGATCGCAGGGCTGCAGTGCGAATTTCATCTGGTTGCGTTCTTTATTTCTCAACCTGATGGGCAGCTCCCCACATGCCGAATAATCGTTCGTAATCTTTTCTTTGTAAACGTAACGATACTAACCAACCGCCTTGTTCTTTATCGACTTGCTCAGCGATAATAGCCCCTAAGCGATACAAAGTTGTATAGAGTTTGCCTTCGCTGGGTGCCAACTTAACATCAAAATAAATGAGATTTTCCATCAGCAACTCAGTCAGCGCTTGTTTCAGTAAATCAACTCCCGCTCCTGTTATAGCCGACACCCAAACCCGCCACGGCCGACCTTGCTCATCTCGATCTAAGCGCGGTTCGTAACCCTCCAGCAAATCCAATTTGTTATAAACAAATAACTGCGGCACTTCGGTCGCACCAATTTGCTGCAATACTTGCGCCACAGCGTCTTTGTAAAATGCTCGCTGAGGATTATGCGCATCCAACACATGTAGTAGCAATTTCGCGTGGCGTGTTTCTTCCAAAGTGGCTTTAAAGGCATCGACTAAATCATGTGGTAGGTTACGGATAAACCCCACCGTATCAGCAAGCACCACATCACCTACCCCCGGTAATACAATGCGGCGTAACAAAGGGTCTAGTGTCGAGAACAGGCGATTGGCGGTATACGTTTGTGCTTCGGTTAAATAATTAAACAACGTGGATTTGCCAGCGTTGGTATATCCAACAAAGGATAGAGTGGGCACTTCTGCTCGCAACCGCGAGCGCCGACCTTGATCCCGATGCTTTTGCACTTTCTGCAATCGTTCGGTAATCAATTTAATATGCCCTTTGATGAGCCGACGATCTGTTTCCAACTGAGTTTCACCAGGACCGCGCAAGCCGATACCACCTTGCTGCCGTTCTAAGTGAGTCCAACCACGTACTAAGCGGGTCGCAAGATGTCTTAACTGTGCCAACTCGACTTGTAATTGACCTTCAAAAGTTCGAGCACGTTGCGCGAAAATATCCAAGATTAAACCGGTACGGTCTAATACGCGGCACTCGATCAATTCTTCAAGATTACGTTCCTGAGAGGGGGTTAAAGCGTGATTAAAAATCACCAATTGCGCTTTGTGGGCCTTTACAGCAGCATGAATCTCTTCCGCCTTACCGCTACCGACAAAATAACGAGCATCAGGTGCTTGCCGTGCACCTCTTATCAGAGCAACCACCAGTGCTTGAGCGGAACGAGCGAGCTCTTGCAACTCTTGCCAATCTTCTTGGGTATAAGGATTTTTATCAAAATCAATGTGCACTAAGATCGCCCGCTCCCCCCGTGGCGGGCGGTCGAATAGACGATTAACTGGCTTCTTCAGTTGTCCTCCCCTTTTCGTGTTCTTCTGCCATAGCCACCTTATTAAGGGGAACTACGGTCGAAATAGCATGTTTATAGACCATTTGACTGGCGCTATTTTTTAGCAACACTACAAATTGGTCAAAATCTTCAATCACTCCATGCAGCTTAATCCCATTAATCAGATAAACTGAAACAGGCACTTGCTGCGCGCAGATTGCTCTTAAGAAATTCTCCTGTAAGGCTTGCTGCCCTTTTGACATACAACTCTCCTTGTATAGTTTATTTATGAAGAATGCAGAGTTTAGCATGTTGATTACGCGATACCAATCCCCTATTAACAAAATCTTAAGCCACGAGTACGATCAGCTAGAACAGGTAGCTCACAATAATTATCCATCCTCTCATTTATTAAGAAATGATTAAGAACTTTTGCCTAACCCCCTCTGTTTTTACAGAAAAAATCTCTTATTTTAAGGGTTTTATTAAGTTTTCTTTAAGCTTGGCCTATTCAGCCAAGCTGTTACCAAAAAACTTTTTATTCATGAATGTACACAAATTCAAGAGTTAAAAAATGGTGTGGCTATTATTCTGAATCCTCCTTTTCCTACCCATCATGACAAAATAGAGCGATTTTTATCGAAAACACCTAAAAAACCCATTTTTAGTGGCTTCCGTTAATAAAATGTTAAGACTAATAAGGTAAAGTTTACGGTAAGTTAAACAAATTCCAGGTTATTTTTACCAAGATTATATATACCTTTTAGGGGGGATTTATGTATACCTTAAACCAAACACAGTTAGACCCATCTCGAAATAAAGCAATAAGAGCTGTAAAAAGAAATGATTTTATAGCTACAGGGAGGAACACTGAGGGTACGAATAATCCTATAGGTAATGCTTCTGCAGAACTCAGTTCAGAACAGGATTATTCAGGTTATTTCGATTATTTTAAATCTCTCAGTTCAGCACAGGATTATTTACGTAACACTCTACTATTCGATGAAAGAGGAATACTAGTTTACTGCGAAGAGCATCATCATATCTTTGAAACTCTTACAGATCACGAAAAAATAGGCATATACATCAAAGAGCGAAATTCTTTTTTTAATAAATCGGTTAAATCAGCAGATGGACGAACCGAACTAATAAAACAGTTCGAGAAAGGTCACGGACAACATCTTGGTTATATTCTACGCGACGCTGTAATGATCGGAGGATATGAGTGGTCAATTCATACCAATCTTCAGGCTCTTGAGGGGGAATGT
>JBAUEV010000016.1:0-19810 GCA_049678805.1 Gammaproteobacteria bacterium | reverse complement strand
CGAGTTAATTGTTGTTGTAATGTATGCAAGGTAGTCGTTATTTCTTGAACTTTTTCCTGTTCTTTGGCAACAATGTTGGCAGGTGCTTTGTTAACGTAAGCGAGATTTTTTAATCTGCCAGTAGCATTTTGTAATTCTCGTTCTAATTTGGCAACTTCTTTTTGTAAGCGTGCAATTTCTGCGTTTTTATCAATTAAGTCAGCAAGCGGCACGTGTAATTCCAATTCATCTACAATCGCAGTGGCAGAAGCAGGTGGCTGAGCCTCCGATGACAACCAAGTAAGAGATTCTAACTTAGCTAAGGTTTGTAAAAACACTTGGTTTTTCGCAATTCGTTCTATGTCGAAAGTAGAGCCTTTGTGCAACAATAAAGGCAAAGGTTTACCAGGGGAAATGTTCATTTCACCACGAATATTACGAATTCCTATGATGAACTTTTGTAGCCAAGCCATTTCTTCTAAAGTGCTTGCATCGCATTGTGTTGCGTCAAATTGGGGATAGGGTTGCAGCATAATAGTGGCGCCTTGTTTTCCTGCGAGGGGTGCAATTTTTTGCCAAAGTTCTTCGGTGATAAAAGGCATAATAGGATGGAGTAAGCGCAACAACGATTCAAGTATTTGAATTAATGTTTGTCGTGTGCCACGTTTAGCAGCAGCATTATTGTCGGTTGCCATTAATGTTGGTTTACAAAGCTCTAAATACCAATCGCAATAATCTCCCCAAGTGAAGTCGTAAATGGTTTGTGCGAGAAGATCAAAACGATATTGCGCGAATGCCTGATGCACGTGTTGAATGGTGTCTTGAAGCCTGGTGCGAATCCAACGATCAGGTAAACTCAACTCTACCGTTTGGTCGCTTAGTCCCACGTCTTGACTTTCAGTATTCATTAATACATAACGTGTAGCATTCCATAATTTGTTGCAAAAATTGCGATAACCTTCGATACGCCCTAAGTCAAAGCGAATATCACGCCCCGTGGAAGCGAGTGCACAATAGGTAAAACGTAAAGCGTCGGTACCAAATGCAGGTATACCGTTAGGAAAATCTTTGCGGGTTACAGAATCGATGCGTTTTGCCATGGCGGGTTGCATTAAGCCTGAGGTGCGTTTTGCAACTAATTTGTCTAAGCTAATACCATCCACCAAATCAATTGGATCTAATACATTTCCCTTTGATTTCGACATTTTCTGGCCTTCAGCATCACGAATAAGTCCTGTGATGTACACTTGTCGAAACGGTATTTCATTAGTAAATTTCAGCCCCATCATCACCATGCGTGCTACCCAAAAAAAGATAATATCGAAGCCGGTTACTAATGTTTGGGTAGGATAAAATTTTGCTAATTCGAGGGTGGCTTGCGGCCAGCCTAATGTCGCAAAAGGCCATAAACTTGCCGAAAACCAAGTATCTAATACATCTTCGTCTTGCCGTAAAACAACGGTATCAGCAAGTTGGTATTTGTGGCGTACTTCTTGTTCATCATTTGCAACATAAATGTTATCTTGAGTGTCATACCATGCGGGTATACGATGTCCCCACCATAATTGCCGACTAATACACCAATCCTGAATATTTTCCAACCATTGAAAATAAGTTTTATGCCAGCTTGCTGGCACAAACCGAATTTGCCCTTGTTTAACGGCCACAAGGGCTGGTTCTGCGAGAGATTTCATTTTTACAAACCATTGATCGGTAAGATAAGGTTCAATAATGACTCCAGATTTTTCGCCACGCGGAACGTTAAGGCGATGTGGCTCAGTTTTTTCTAAAAGATTTAAATTTTGTAGATCCTCTAAGATTTTAGTGCGTGCGGCAAAACGTTCTAAACCTTGATAAGCATTGGGTACTTTTTCGTTTAAATAGGCATCGACAGTAAAAATATTAATCATGGGTAGATGGTGTCGCAAACCCATAGCATAATCATTAAAGTCATGAGCTGGGGTGATTTTAACGCAACCGGTACCAAAATCTTGAACAACAGTTTCATCCGCGATAATGGGAACAACCCGATCAGTCAATGGTAATTTAACATGTTTGCCGATTAATGCTTGGTATCGTATATCATCAGGATGAACGGCCACAGCGGTATCAGCCAATATCGTTTCAGGACGGGTGGTGGCGACTGTCAAATAGCCATCTTCTTCAACAACCGGGTAACGGATATACCAAATTTGTCCTTCCTCTTCACTCGAAATAACTTCTAAATCAGAAACGGCAGTATGTAATGAGGGGTCCCAATTTACCAGGCGCTGACCGCGATAAATCTGCCCTTCATCATAAAGCCGGATAAATACTTCTCGTACAGCAATATTGATATCTTCATCTAATGAAAAACGTTCGCGGGTCCAATCAACGGAAGCGCCCATACGGCGTAATTGTTGTTTGATAGCGTCATCCGATTGAGCTTTCCAATCCCAGATACGTTGCAGAAATGCTTCACGACCTAACTCTTGGCGAGTTTGGCCTTGTTTAAAAAGTTGGCGCTCTACTACCATTTGCGTGGCAATGCCGGCATGATCGGTACCGACTTGCCATAAAGTATTGTAACCTTGCATGCGATGATACCGGATTAAGGCATCCATCAGTGTAATTTGGAAGCCGTGCCCCATATGTAAAGTGCCGGTTACATTGGGCGGCGGCAGCATGATGCAATAAGGTTGTCCCCTTCCACTGGGACTAAAGTAGCCTGCCTGTTCCCAGGTGTGATACCAATGGGTTTCAATGGTTTGTGGGTTGTAAGTTTTGTCTATAGTCATATTGGGTAAGTTGTAAGATAATGATTAACAGAAAAAATTATATCGTAGTATTAAAAAAATAAGGGGATATTACAATGCCTGATTCTGATAATAATTTTCAAAGTTTCTTAGGAGACCTTCACGAACCCATACTTATTCTTGTTCTCGATGAATTCATGCCGCGTGGTTATGATGCCTTAAAACCCAGAGCCTACCACACTATTAATCAGGCAAGATCAGTTCATAAGCGTTTTCAACAGATTATAGATCATCCGCGCTTATTATGGAAAACCCAGCTAAAAAGAATCGTGGACGCTTTAGGCCTAGGAGAGATAGAAGAAAAGGTATATCTACAAGGTTTTACCAATAATCCTAAACAACTTGCGCAGGCTATTATTCAATTTAACTATCCAGAGATAGTTAAGTTTTTTTATAGTTCGCCTGATGTGTTTAAAAAAAATGATAATCCTTCTGTCGATTCAATCATTGCTGATCTTGCAAGATATGCAAGAAAAGAAACTATTATGAATTGGCTATCTTCTCCATCACCTAACCCAATTCTATATCATATCGCTTGTATTGGATATGCAGATCCAAATAACATATTTATCAGTCAGATCAAGTCACGTAAAAACTTTTTGATGATCTTTCAGAATTTTTATATTAAAAAATTATTCAATTACTATTTACAAAACACTAAGCATTTAAACAGCGCTATACCTTCGCTTGCTCTTGAGTACTTTGCTTACAAGAATAGGAGTATTTCTTATCTGAACTATGATGGTAATATCGTTTTTTTAATGGGGAAGCTTAAAAGGAACATGGATCAAACAAATGAAAAACGAATCATTTCTCTTGGCAAAAGAATAAACGAATCAATAAAAGAATGCGGAATAGATTCTGATCTTTTTAAAGTGCTCTCTATTTCTTGGCTTGTACATTGGCCCAATGCACACAAATTCGAAGAGTTAATCAATAGAAAGCCGAGTTTTTTACATGCGCTACAAAACAACAGACTCAATGGACTCACTGGCCCAAGCATTCGGAATGATCTCGCTTATTGGTTGCATAGTCCATATGGTAACGAGGTTATTCACTATATAGAACACTCCACAGTTTCACTTGATGTAATGGTCGAGGCAATTCAAGAGCGATACTTTGATGTACTTATAAATTTTGAAAAGTTCCCAGCAGCATTTAATCAAGAAATATTAGAAAAAAAAGCTCAACCGACTAAATTGAGCATGGTGTGGAAAATATTGAAGAAGCATTGGTTTTTAATGGAAGAAAATGTTATCACTTTTAAAAAACTTTATCAACTGCCTTATTACAAATTATATATTTTAGCTAAGACTAACATTGGAATTTGGGAACAGAAAGTGCTACAAGAGTTTCTTTCATCTAATACAAAATGGAATAGCAGACTTCATTCTTATAGCATAACAGAGAATTTAACTGAGGAATTTTTGACTATCTTGGATGTGAATACTACATCCAAACAGATTATGGATCTCTTTAGAAAGGACAATGAAAGTTTTATCACTACCTTATACTGGATGCACTTTACTGCAGAAGAGTATGTTTTGATTTATAAACAGAGAGAGTTAGCAAAGCAAGTAATAGAAAGCCCTCGGTTTAAACTGCTCTTATCTTCAAGAGAAGGTGAAAAAAAATATTTTCTCGAACAACTAGGTCTTGTCGATATCCTGACCATGAATGCTCCGCGGCAATCATCTATTCCACCTACTCGGTTGTCAATTCAAAATTTCTTTACCCAGCTTGCTGGCACTAAACGAAACTTGGAAGAACCTAGCGCAATTCTACCGCCACTGAAAATGTCTAAATGTGATCCAAATAGCAATAACGCTGCTCCTCCTGAGGCAATTTATGAACAAGTCGAATTTGCTAAGCGAGCCAGAACTACTGGAAATAATGGTGAGGAGCTCCACCACTTAGAGCAAGCACATGACAGAATTGCAAGTTATTTGAAAGAATCGCTAAAACCTGATATGCCTATGCTACCTACTCGCAATTTCTTTCCCCAGCACTCTGGCACTAAACAAAATCTGGAAGAACCTAGCGCAATTCAACCGGCAACGAAAATGCCTAAATGTGATCCCAATAACAATAACACTGCTCCCACGGAAGCAATTTATGAACAACTCGAATTTGCTAAGGAGGCCAGATTTGCTAGAAATATTGCTCAAGAACTCCACCATTTGATGCATGCAAATGACCTGATTAAGAGTTATTTGAAAGAATCATCTGAGAAACCCAACTGGAGTGTATAAATAATACATGAGGATTGCGAAAGGGGGTTGTAACAACTCATAAAATTGAAACGCGATGAGTATATCGAGTAAACTTACTATTCTTAAGCCTTTGTAGATACCATTAAGCCCGTGATTTTGTTTCGCTACCTCACTAAAGAAGTCTATACCACGGTGCTTGCTACTGTGATAGTGCTATTACTCGTTTTTATTTGCAATCAGTTTATCCATTACTTAAGCCAAGCTGCCGCTGGCAAGTTGCCCATCAAAGCCGTATTACAGCTCATGTCGTTGCAAGTGCCATTATTGCTGGGGTACTTGCTGCCTTTGGCATTATTCGTGGGAATTTTGTTGGTCTATAGCCGCCTTTACGTAGACAACGAAATGACAGTGTTGTTTGCCTGTGGGGTTAGCCCTCTACGCTTGTTAGGTATAACAATGGGTTTTTCTTTGGGGGTAATGGCCGTAGTGGCGTTTTTAACTTTATGGGTTGAGCCTCATATTGCTGGGTTTCGCGACCGAATTTTTGCCGAAGCAGCAGTAGCTTCGCCGATTGAGAAAATGTTTCCTGGGCGGTTTGAAACCTTGGGTAATGGTCAATGGGTAGTCTATGTCCAAAGCCTCTCGCAAGACCGCCAAAACATGAGTGATGTATTTGCCGCGAAACTTCCTAAAACAGCGAATGAGCCTTGGACGATAGTAGCGGCTGAAGGTGGTTATCAATGGCAGGATAAGAAAACGGGCGATCAATTCATCGTGCTGACCAAGGGACATCGTTATTTAGGGATCCCGGGCCAGGGCGATTTTCAGATTATGGACTATGACAAATATGGTATCCGTATGCAAACGGGCAAAGCCGATATGGGGCAACAACAACATGAAGAATATCTACCTACCTTACAATTATTGAAAGAAAGTAGTAAAGGAGATCCCCAAACTACAGCTGAACTGCAATGGCGCTTGACCATGCCGCTGTCAACGTTAATTTTGGCATTTATAGCTGTGCCACTGAGTCGGGTGAAAACGCGTAAAGGAAAATACGCCCGGTTATTGCCTGCGTTGGTATTGTATATTGCCTATGCCGATTTAATTTTCCTTAGCCAAGCCTGGATACAGCAAGGAACTATTTCTGCACGGTTAGGCATGTGGTGGGTGCATGGGATTATGTTACTTTTGGCAATCATCCTTATGGCGAATTTTGCCGGATGGTATCCTAGTTGGGCGAAATCGCGGCTGAAAAAGCAAGTATGAAAATTTATGAACGCTATATTGCTGGCACCGTCATTGCTGCTACGTTTGTAACTATCGTGGCGCTGCTGGGCATGCAGCTATTTATCGAACTGGTTGCCGAGCTCCAAGACATTGGCACCCGTGATTATAACTTGTGGCAAGCCATACTTTATGTGCCACTGTTGTTGCCAACGGATGTATACCAATTTTTTCCTATTGCAGGACTTATTGGCAGTCTTATGGGTTTAGGCTGGCTAGCATCCCACAGTGAATTAATTGCTTTTCGTGCTGCGGGTGTTTCCATGAAACAAGTCATTGGGGCAGTGCTTAAGACAGGTGTCTTAATGTTGCTCGTTGCGACGTTGATTGGTGAAGGGCTGGCACCTTTGGCGCAGCATTATGCTAAAACCCGTAAAGCATTAGCGATGAGCGGTGGGCAAACGCTAAAAACCAACCAAGGGACTTGGGTACGTGATGGTGAAAGCTTTATCCATATTAGTGAAATTTTACCGCATGGAAATTTACAAGGTATAACGCGCTATCAGTTTAATAATCATCAGCTTGTTTCTGCTGGTTATGCCCAAAATGCAGTTTATCGGCAGGGGCATTGGCTTTTTCAAAATGTGGTAGAAAGCCAACTGGGCAAAGAAAGCATTCATGTGCAACACTATCCCCAACGCGATTGGGGAATTACTTTTAGGCCTCGATTATTAGGTACAACCAGCATTGTACCGCAGGAACAATCACTTGCTGAGCTGCGTACTTATATTCATTATAGCCGCCTAAGTGGCCAAAATGCGTCGCAATATGAGTTTATTTTTTGGCAGCGTATTTTTCAGCCTCTGGCAACGTTAATTATGATCGCTTTGGGTGTGCCGTGCATTTTTGGTCCTATGCGAAATGCTAGCATCGGCCTGCGTATTTTGCTGGGCATCCTCCTTGGGTTTGTTTTTTATATGTTGAACCAGTTCTTTGGGCCATTGACCTTGGTTTATCAACTATCGCCTTGGGTGGCAGCCGCTTTGCCTACCTTATTGTTTGCCGCAGGTGGTGGGGTGTTGTTGTGGATGGCACGGTGAGGTAGAATTAGGGAATTATAATAATGCGCTTATTTAGATGGCAAATAATTAATAAATTGTTGAGATACTGAAGATAAATCATGAATAGTGTAAGTGATTCTTTAGCTGCGCCGGCCAGCGTGTCTGATACTTGGAGATTTGCTCGCAAGAAAATACCAAGCCGCTGGCAAGCAATATGGGCTGATCTCAAAGAGGGTGTGAGTAGCTCACAAATTTGGTGGTTGCTTGCCTGGCAAGATATTCGTTTACGTTATCGCCGTTCGCAACTAGGCCCTTTCTGGATCACTTTTAGTATGGCGATTACCATCTTTTCGATGGGTTTTCTTTATAGCCATTTATTTCACATGCAGTTGCAAGAATACTTTCCACTTTTAACAGCAGGCATGCTGACCTGGAATTTAATTGGCACTTTAGTTATAGATGGTGCTAATACGTTTGTTGAAGCAGAGGGTTATCTAAAACAAATTAAGTTACCTTATACAGCATTCATGTTGCGGGTTATTTGCCGTACTTTTATTATCTTCGCGCATAATTTTGTAGTGTTGGTGCCCGTTATCTTGTTCTTCCACGTAAAATTAAATTGGTCTTTGTTGATGGAATTGCCAGCTCTTGTCATTGTTGGAATAACTGCTTTTGGCTATGGTTTAGTGCTTGCAACTCTAGTGGCGCGTTTTCGTGATATTGCGCCAATTGTTGCAAGCCTTATGCAAGTCGCTTTTTTTGTAACGCCCGTCATGTGGAGCATTACAACCCTTTCGCCTCGTGGGCAATTTATTATGCAGTTTAATCCATTTACTCACTTTGTTATATTATTGCGATCCCCTTTATTAGGCTCAATGCCAGGCTTAAATACTTTATTAATTACGATTGGCATTATGTTGTTGGGACTACTGCTAGCGTTTATTCTACTCTTGCGCACGCGGCATCGCATTGTTTATTGGTTGTAATCATTTTAAGCTGCTGAGTTAAATATTTAATGGCATCCATTTTATTAGAAAATCTTACTGTTGAATTTCCTATTTACCATGTCAATGCGCGCTCGATTAAAAAGCAGTTCTTGCGTTTAACGACGGGTGGCAAATTATCAAAAACGGATAATAATGTAGTCATTGTAAAAGCATTGGATAATATTTCTTTGCACATTGAGCATGGTGATAGAGTGGGTTTGTTAGGGCATAATGGCGCAGGAAAAAGCACTTTATTGCGAGTATTTGCTCGAATTTATGAACCTACACGCGGCTATTTACACATTGATGGTAAAGTATCACCTTTACTCGATTTAACGCTAGGAATGGATGGTGAATCCACGGGCTATGAAAATATCCTCACACGTGGTCTGTTGTTGGGGCTGAAACGTCAACAAATCATGCGGAAAATGCATGAAATTGCTGAGTTTAGTGAGTTGGGTGATTACCTATCCATGCCGATTCGTACTTATTCATCGGGTATGAATTTGCGTTTGGCTTTTGCAGTAGCAACCGACATTAGTCCAGAAATTTTGATATTAGATGAAATAGTGGGCGCTGGCGATGCTTCTTTTATTGCTAAAGCTGCTCGTAAAATGGAAGATCTGATGAAACAATCAAGCATCGTTATTTTAGCTTCGCATTCACAAGACATATTGCGCAAAACGTGTAACAAGGTATTGGTAATGGAGGCGGGTAAAGTGAAATTTTTTGGTTCAACGGAACAAGGGATAGCCGCTTATTCAAGACAGTTTTAAAAATTTTTTAATTAAATTAAAGAGTAAATGGATTTATGAAAAAAGCTTTAATAACAGGTATTACGGGACAAGATGGGGCTTATCTCACAGAGTTTTTGTTGAATAAAGGTTATGAAGTTCATGGAATTAAACGAAGTAGCTCCGTTAATAATATCATTCGCATAACCCAGTTATGTGGTGAACATCGTAATTATAAAAAGCATTTATTTTTACATGACGGCGATATGACAGACAGTGGAAGCATCATTCGCATTGTAGAAAAGGTCCGGCCTGATGAGGTTTATAATTTAGCAGCCCAAAGTCATGTAGGCCTTTCATTTCAACAACCAGAATATACAGCAAATTTGGACGCTTTGGGGACATTGCGGTTATTAGAAGCAATTCGTATAGTTGGTCTTACCGAGAAAACTCGCTTTTATCAAGCCTCTACGTCTGAGTTGTATGGGCTGATTCGAGAAGCTCCCCAAAAGGAGACCACCCCATTTTATCCACGTTCACCTTATGCTGTGTCTAAGCTTTATGCTCACTGGATAACTATAAATTATCGCGAGGCTTACGGTATATTTGCGTGTAATGGTATTTTATTTAATCATGAATCACCCATTAGAGGAGAGACTTTTGTAACGCGGAAAATTATTCAAGCATTGAGTCGGATTAAGTTAGGGTTACAAGAACGATTGTATCTTGGAAATCTGAATGCTAAGCGTGATTGGGGACATGCGAAAGATTACATTGAAGCAATGTGGTTGATGTTGCAGCAGAATAAGCCTGAAGATTATGTTATAGCAACTGGTACTCAATACAGTATTAGAGACTTAGTTAATTTAGTGGCCAGAAAACTGAATATCCCTATTCGTTGGGAGGGGATGGGCTTGGAAGAAAGAGGAATTGATGAAAGAACTGAAACACAAATTATATTTATTGATTCTGCTTACTTTAGACCTACTGAGGTAGATACCCTGTTGGGTGATTCAACCAAAGCTCGGCAACAGCTTGGTTGGACTCCTAAGATTTCTTTTGAAGACTTGGTTACGGAAATGCTAGATAAAGATTTTGAGCAGGCTTATAAAGAATATGTCTATAAAAAGCATAAAAAAGTGGTTGGAAACTTTCAAATTGAAGAAATACTTAATAGTTTGAATGAGATTGATTATGCATTTAAATGACAAAATTTTAATCACTGGAGGCACAGGGCTAGTTGGAACTGCCCTTCAAGAAAAGTTAATAGCTGAAGGCTATAAAAATATTTACGCACTTAACAGTAAAGATTGTGATCTAACTAATTTAGAAAAGACGGTAACGTTTTTTGAATTAATTAAACCTAACTATGTGTACCATCTGGCTGCTGCAGTTTATGGAATTATGGGAAATATGTCTAATAAGGGTATGGTATTTCTGCGTAATATATTAATAAACACGCATGTGCTTGAAGCCTCCCGACTCGCAGGAGTAAAAAAAGTGGTGGCGATGGGAAGTGCCAGTTCTTATCCCTATCCTCCCCCCGAACTTCCGCTGAGTGAAAAAATATTTTGGATGGGTGAGCCTCATCATTCAGAAAACTCCTATGGCCATGCCAAGCGATCTATGCTTGCACAACTTAATGCTTATCAAGAAAGTTATGGCATGGAGTTTGCTTTTGTTATCAGCACTAACCTTTATGGGCCAAATGATAAATATGATTCTGAATTTGGTCATGTTATTCCATCATTAATTAGAAAATTTTATGAAGCAAAAATGAAAGGTAACAAGGTTAATATATGGGGTGATGGTTCAGCATCCAGAGATTTTTTATATGCCAGCGATGCCTCTGAGGCTTTAATGCTCATTATGAAAAGGATTAGCGGTGTAGTAAATATGGCAAGTGGAACCGTAAGTTCTATTAAAGAGGTTGTGGACTGTTTAAGTGAACATATAGATATGAAAAATCATGTTGTTTGGGATCCTTCAAAACCAAACGGACAAGAATATCGTTCTTTTGATTTGTCTAAACTAGTGACCGTAGGATTTGTGCCAAAAATTTCTCTAAAAGAAGGGCTAAGCCAAGCTTATGCTTGGTATGAAAATAACGTGCACTTGGCAAGGAGATAAAAGTAATTTAATCATGAAGAAATTAGCTATAGTATCAAGTTATAGTGACTTATGTGGGAATGCAAGCTATACAGAATCATTGTGTCGTGAGTTTGCAAAATACTATGATGTTGAAATATTTGCTTTAAATTCACATATTAACAAACTACATGCAGGGGCAGCCAAAAAGCGTCTTGGTGAAATGGCCAAGCAGTTAAAGAAATTTGATTTAGTTAATATCCAATTTGAAGGAGGTTTATATGGAAATGATCCAAAGACAATTTATCAAAACTTCAAACAGCTAGCAAAAGCATCAAAAAATCTTATTGTAACCTTACATCGTTATGATCCAAAACTAACATTTGCAATTAAAAGTGTCTTTTTAGAATTTGTGAGATATGGGAAAAGAGATGCTTGGCAAAATATAAAGAAAAACCTTCGTGAAAATGCGTACAGAAATTTCGAAAATGTTGCTCTTAAAGTAGTTGAATACTGTAAAAAAAATAAGATTGCCATTATAGTTCATACGGAGCGGGATAAATTACTCATTCAGTCCACTCATAATTATCAGAATGTTTACGGTCATCCGTTATCATTTTTGCCTAAAGAGACAATTGATGCTTATAAAATGAATGTCAGTAAGCCCGATTTTCTGAAAAAATATGCGCTAACGGAAAAAAATGTGTGCATTGGCATTTTTGGATTTATTTCGAGATACAAAGGACATGATACAATGTTGAAAGCATTAAATTATTTACCTGATAATCATGTTGCCCTGATATTTGGTACGCAACATCCTTTATCTATTATGCAATATACAGATACTGATCCTTATTTAGCTGAGCTTATTACGCTTGTGCGAGGAGATAAAAAAAACTCTTTAAAAGAGCGAGTTCGTTTTTGTGGTTCTTTGGGCAACGATGACTTCATTAACGCATTATTATGTTGTGATTTTACAGTATTGCCTTATCTTGAAGTAAATCAAGGAGGTTCAGGAATAGCCTCTTTGGCATTAGAGATGGGGACTAAAGCCATTTTTTCTCAAAATCTGGCATTTTTAGAGTTGGCAAAGTATGCGCCTAATTGTTTTGAGATGTTTAGTATAGGTAATTATTTGGAACTCGCTGATACAATTCGTCATTATGTGGAGGATAATTCGTTGGCGTTAGACAATTATTACAAAAATTATAATATTCATACTAGCATCAGACTATATAGAGATATTTTTGAGAATCATCTTGACAAAAAACGCGATGCTAGGATGCTGGCAGGGTGAAAATCGCTCAGAATTTAACCGCTACTTAAAAATGTTATTACCATAATATTTGCTGCACTTTCTTATGAAGAAAAAATCCACTCCTACAGTCGCAGCACGAAGCTCATTAAAACTTATTTTAGTTAATTGATGTGTAGACGATATATGATAAGCTTGAAATTCAGAACGCTCAAATATGTTTAATGTTTCCTCGACTGCTTTTGCTCCCAGGGCTTCTTCTGCTAAACTCCTTTCGTGTTCTACAATGAAGCAAACATCTTTATTTTTATCAATTAAATTGGAACATCCTCTTAAAACTTTATTCTCGAAACCTTCGACATCAATTTTTACTATACTAATATTATTAATATCTTGCTCCAATAAGTCATCGAGTATGACTGTTGGAACATTTATTTTTTCCCTGCTCCCATTAAATCGGGAGACACGTTTATCAGATAGTCTAAATGAAGACATTGCAGGATGTTCCGGGAAGCATTCGAAGGGAACAGTTTCATTAGTATCTGAAGCGGCTCCCTTGTAAATTTTTACCTTGTCAAGAAATCCGTTTATTTCTAAATTAGAGCGCAATAATTCGTAAATAACAGGGTTGGGTTCTATGGCATAAACACGGCCGTTTATTCCTGTGAGTGCTGCAGCGAATAAGGTATGTATTCCTATGTGCGCACCAACATCTATAAACACG
This sequence comes from Gammaproteobacteria bacterium, assembly GCA_049678805.1. GTDB lineage: Bacteria > Pseudomonadota > Gammaproteobacteria > JBAUEV01. Next base: position 6,748 of record JBAUEV010000016.1, on the reverse strand, counting down.
GAGCCATCATGCAAGAGGTTCCTAAGGAGCCAGCGAACATGAGATTCCCATTCTCCATGTTCAATGAGATGTATGGTTATAAAAGGTTCATCTTGATCTAAATATAATCTTTGTTTGTCAACGGTATGAATCAGAATTCTATTTTTATTTAAAAAATAAATGGGCGTCTTCCAGTTAAAATAATAATTAAGCCTATCTTCAATTCTGTTAAACAGGTTCTCTTGCTTTTCAGAGATTCTGTTAAACAGCTTCTCTTGTTTTTCAGAGATAACGTGCTCAAATAGGTTGCTAAATTTTTTCTTAAAATAATGAAACATGTATATTTATATTCTCTTATGAGATAAGGTATGTTAAGTATTTATGTTTTTTTTAGTAAAATATCAGAATGAGGAATGTTGAATAGGCTTTCTTTATTTAATTCGCTGAGATTTGGCAGCTGTCCAATCTCTGAATAATTCTCGGGTTCTATTCTATAGGGAGTTAGTTGCATTTCTTCGAGAAGAAATGTCCACATGTCATCTACAAATGGTTTCCTCTGTGTGTCATAATTATGTTTTGGATCCCACTCTATAATTAAGTTAATTCGGGGGCTTCTTCTTATTAAGTTTTTTGCTCCCCCAATCACAAACGATTCTGAGCCTTCTACGTCCATATGCAGTAACTTAACGTCTTCTACATCAGACAATATATGATCTAGAGTATAACCCGGCACTATAAAACTATTGAATTTGAAGATTATTTCAGGCGAAAACTTCCTTTCGGCATTTAAATTCTCTTGAATATTTAAACCTGTCCATAAACATTCTTCAGTAGAAGCTCTAACATTTTTTGAACCTGGAGGAAAGATACCAGCTCCACCTAAATATTGGGGATTAAATGTAATATTTATCGGTTCATTATTTTTATGATAAGCAGCAAAATTATAAGATTCAATTATATTGATATAACCAGACCAATAACAGGATAAGACAAGATAAACAAATGCTTCAGGGTTTGCTTCTATTGCATATACCTTGCCAGAATTTTGTACTAAAGAGGCTCCAAGCACAGAGTAATATCCAAAATTTGCTCCCACATTGATGTATTTATCACCGGGTTTTAATATTGAGCTTACTACAGCAGTTGTCCAGGGCTCTATCATACCATCACGCATACCCCCTATTGCGACATCAAGGTTATAAGATGGAACTACTAAATAATGACCAAAACACGTTTTTATTAAACATTGGTTGCCACTGAGTTTGGATACTAGCCCATACTGGTACTGGAGTTCTTCTAGGTGGAGTTTTTCTAGGTATTGAGTGCGTTTATTATAGTATCTTTCGAGAATAGGTTCCATGGTTTCTATAAGATTAAATGTAAACCACCTTTTAATATAAGCTTTTAAGAAATTTATCATTTGACTTTCTTAACAGAGAGTGGAAATTTTAAAAATTTCATGATATCTATAATACGTATAATTGGGTTAATATAGGGTTAATTTATTTTGCTTAATTTTTCCCAACATTGATGATAGATAATAGCTCTTTTCTCGAGATTAAACTGGGTATTATAGTCTATCAAACTTTGGTTAATAATTTCGTCTTGGGGAAAGTATTTAATCTTTTGAGCAAGTTGCAGATGGTTTCCAATATCGAATTGTAAAAAACAATTTTTTGCGTATTTGGCAACTTCATTAAAAAAGTGATTATTAGTGGTAACTATTTTCTTTTTTAGTTCTAGAGCCATTGATGTTGGCCCCGAAGAGGTTTGGGCTGTCTCAAGGTATGGCAAAATAACAAAATCGCAAGCGTTCATAGCTTCTACAAATTCTTTATCTGTAGTTTTTCCACAGAACATAACTCTGTCTCCTGCTCTTTCTGCGGCATTAAATCTTTCTGTTAACTTAAGAAGTTTAAGCACGTATTTGTTTGTTGCTTGAGTAGGTTGGATGGAATTAGGGTGCACTGCACCAAATAGCATCAATTTATGGTTAGTAGGCAAAAAATCCAATGCTTTTATTACCGTCTCGATACCTTTGTAAGGGGTGATAAATCCAAAAACACCTATTAATATATCAGTATCTTGTAAGTGGTAGTTTCTTATGAGTCTTACGCGACTATTACTGTCGTTGATCGCAGCGTCTATGTTTTCTCGAGAAAGTAAACTTAATGGGGTATCTATTATGTTTTTTATACCAAAAGTTGCAGCAATGTTATCAGCTTCTCTTTTGGTATGTGCAATAATGTAATAAGAAGAGGGTTTGGTTTTTTGTAAAAAATCAAACAGTTTAGTGAAAAGATTAACCCATTGGTTCCTTGAGATTAAATTCCTTATGGAGCGAGGACGTTTCAGTAACGTTTTAATAAAATCTTTGGTAAAAGATGAAGATGTTTTATAACAAATAGTATGAAGTGTAAGAATCACTCTGGGTGAAGCGTTAATAAGTTTTTTTAATCTTTTGAAAATGATCTTGGGATTTGAGCCGAAAATTCCTGGTTCTAACTGTAAATTTACCACATCAAATTTAGGAAGTTCTTTGCAAATATCATCAATAATGCTATCAGCGATTTTAGCAGCATCTCCACTAGGTGCTTTAAAATAAGAAGGAGGTAGGGGAAATACACGGGCTTCAAAGTGATTTTTAAGCTCAGATTCAATAACCTCAGCATAACTTGCTATACCACATTCTACCTTATAAGTAGAAACCAAAGCTAACGTAGGTTTTTTCATAATCAAATAACTCCTATAAGTCGGTTCCTTTTGTCAATCTCATTCTTCTTATTCGATTGTCTGGCAGTACTAATTTAAGAGATACTTACCCGTCCATAATCATCCTGTAGTCGGACAATGTCATCTTCTGCCAAATAAGCGCCTGATTGGACTTCAATTAATTCGAGCGGGATTTTACCAGGGTTTTCTAGACGGTGCGGCACAGTCTGGGGAATAAAAGTAGATTCATTTTCATTAAGAAAAGATATTTCTTCGCCACGAGTTATTTTAGCAGTGCCTCGTACCACAATCCAGTGTTCACTACGATGATGGTGCAGTTGCAGAGAAAGCTTGCTGCCAGGGTTGACAATAATGCGTTTAACATGGAAACGTTCACCCTGATCCAGCGCCTCATAGCTACCCCATGGTCGGTGAACTTTTTTGTGCGAGAAAGGTGTAGTATGGCCATTTTTTTTAAGACGTTCAACCAGAGGCTTAATTTTTTGACAATGATCTTTATGTACAACGAGTATTGCGTCCGCCGTTTCAACAATAACCTGGTCACGAATACCGACTGCAGCAACTAGCCGATGTTCACTACGCACATAGCAGTTAGTAATATCTTCGGCGTGAACTTCTCCTCGAAGATGATTCCCTGCTTCATCAGAATCAACAGTAGTGTGTACTGCATCCCAAGAACCTAGATCACTCCAACTTGAATCTAAGGATAAAATTACACCTTGATCGGTTTTTTCCATGATCGCATAATCAATAGAATCGGCTGGGCAATTTTCGAATGATTCAGCAGTAATTCTTATGAAATCTAGATCTATTGTTGCTTGCAGATAGGCTTGTTGACAGGTTTCAAAAATGGCAGGAGCATGTTGTTTCAATAGTTGAAGGTAGCGAGAGGCACGAAACATAAAAATGCCACTGTTCCAAAAGTACTCTCCACTTTCTAAATAACGTTGTGCCATGCTTAATTCAGGTTTTTCGACAAATTCTGCAATGTTGAATACTTCAGCTGTAATTACTGTTCCACGCTTAATGTAACCATAACCTATTTCGGGGCAAGTTGGTTTGATGCCAAAAGTGATAAGCTTGCCTTGTTCTGCCGGTAATTTAGCCTTTTCTATTATCTCTTTAAAGTTATCCTGGTTTTTAATCACGTGATCGGCCGGCATTACCAACAATATTGGGTCTGCTCCTTCTTGGCTGGCGCGTAGTGCAGCTAGAGCTACTGCTGGTGCAGTATTTTTCCCCATTGGCTCCAAAATAACAGGAGCAGTTTTGATACCAAGAGTTTGTAGTTGAGCAGCGACTAAAAAACGATGATTGGTGTTACAAATAATAATGGGAGGAATACTAGGACAAAGGATTTGTGCTCGTATCACTGTTTCTTGCAAGAGAGTGTGTTTATCAGTCAGCGATATCAGTTGTTTGGGGTAAGCTTCTCTTGATAATGGCCACAAACGAGTTCCCTTTCCTCCTGCAAGGATTACTGGTAAAAACATTACTATAGTTCCTCTCTTTACGCCACCGCAAAGTTAATTTTTACATGGCTAATAACCCAACGATAGCAAGGGAGCATATTAACAATGCTAGTTATTAAAACCTTTTTAAGTATACTTGACCCTAGTATACCCACCAAAAACGGCAATTTTAACAGGTTAAGGAAAAATATGTCAATTTTTTATTCTTGTCTTGACTTCAGGGGTTTTATCATTATTATTGTACGATTTAAAAGAAAGATATGTTTTGCATTGCTGAGGCTTTTCTCTACTATTAATCAGTCCCTTTAAAAACAGACATGAATATAAAGCGCATTTTGTTATTAAGTGCCTGGGTAACTCTCGGATTCGCAACGTTACTTATAATTTTTGCAACAGCTTTCAACAGCGACAGCATTTTTGTAGAAACAGTGTCTAGGGATTTGTTTTCTTTAGGTGGGGCGTGGCACGATTGGCGATTTATCCCTTCCCCTTCATTTTTTCCTGAAATGATGCTCTATTTTCTAGCCTATAAACTATTTCCTTTTGTAGGTGATCGAAGTCTATTTATATCGGTAATCGAGGCCCTTTTAATTGGGGGGGTAGCTATTTGGCTAGCAAAAAAAATAAAACAAGACCTGTCTGTGCAAGCTAAGGTATGCCTACTTGCGTTAGTTACTTTCGTATCTTTAGTGGCTGCCAACTCTGGCATGATGATGTATTTTAGTAAAAACAATAATCATATTTCCTCTTTGTTATTTTTTATGTTGTCGCTGGGTTTTCTGATTCAATATTTAACAACTGCTCGTAAGTTTTATCTGGTTTTGTTATTGATTGCGGCAATCATAGCTATACCCTGCGATATGATTTATGTTATCAGCTTTCAAGCACCGGCATTTATTGTACTTACCTTGATCTTGTTAGTATTGCAGTATAAATATGATTTTCCCGTTTTAAAGAAGCGGGTTTTTATTGGTTTGTTAACTTTAATTGTTGCATTTCCACTTGGGAAGCTGCTTAGCTCTTTTCTTGCGCCCAATAATGATGCTACCACTTTTGGAGCTAATCATAATCCCGTAGCTATTGGGCGTTCTTTGGCAATATTCATTCAGGCGGCTTATGATAGCCTACTCCCAGACAATAAATATACTTTTACTTTTTCAATATTGTTAATAATCGCTTTTATTTATATTGTAATTCTTTTTCTTAAGGGATTACTTGTTAAATACGAAAAAGCTGTTGCAGAGCCAAGCACTTATAACCTTTGGATTGGTTTTAATATCAAATCAGCAGATGATTATAAATTAGCGTTTTGTGGTTTATTCTTAATAGTTTTGTTGCTGTTTAATGTAGGAGGTATCATTTTAGAAGGGGTGGGAGATCCTCAATTCTATCGTTATTTTATGGCACCTATGGCCTTTATTTTTATCTTGGCAGTCATTAATTTGGATAGAAAGGTTAGATTTATACGCTCTAAGTATTCATACCTATTGTTATTTGGTGTGCTGGCTGTATTTTGGGTATTAGGCGCTATTACGATAATAAAAGATTTAAAAGGTAAAAATTTATTAGATTATCGTATAGGTTTTCATACTGGGGGCGATTATGCGGGTGATGTTACCCATTGTTTAGAGCAGTTGGACAATAAACCTATTCATTTGAGATCAGGAGTAGGTGAGTATTGGCGTGCGCATAGTGTTACCAATTTTCTAAAAAATAAAAATTTTATTTTAGCTGTCAATGGTGGTGGTAAAGGAGACTTTCGCCCTTACTTTTGGCTGGCAACCAAGGGCCCAGTGGTCCATCCAGACAGATACCATATATATTATAATTTTGTTATTTTGAATACATTTTCTGACCCAGGGGTTAATTTTTCTCTGAATGCAGACGGTAAATATTTACCGTCTGGATATAGTCGCCACATTTGCCCTAATATTCCATTTGAAATTTGGGTTTATGCAGGAAATCAATTAGATAATTTCATGCGTGCAAGTAATTCACAGTTTTTATTTGAGCGGGGTGAAGTTAATCAGGTAACTTGGGTAGGTTTGCAGCTTCCAGGTAAGATAGGAAGGACGGTCGGAAATGCGAGAGTAGCAAACTCGAAAGAAGATTCGGCGGGAGTTCTGGCGCTAGGGCCATCTGTTACTCTTCCAAAGGGTAAATATACGATAGATATACATTACTCAGCGAATAATGCTAATCCAAACCAGGCTGTTGGAACTTGGAGCGTTGGTAAATATGACGATCCTAATCAACTAATCACGCTCGCTAAAGGTAGTTTCCCTCAGGCGCAAGATGTTATTTCTATAGATATAGACATTCCTCAGAAGAAGTTATATGGGGTTAGTGTGCGTGTATGGTTTACTGGGCAGGGAAGTTTGACGATTTCCTCTATTGTAATAAAGAAACGGTAAGCCTCTTGGATTAAAGTGCCTTTTTATATATTTTTAATGTCTGCTTCGCACAATGTTCCCATGTCATCGCTTGAGCACGTTGATATTTTTCTATAGCCTATATTTCAATTTTCTTTACTCTCTAGCAAAAAATTAGTAAAATAACAAGGG
>JBAUEV010000015.1:0-17961 GCA_049678805.1 Gammaproteobacteria bacterium | reverse complement strand
GTATAATTTTATTTATAAAGCTTAGATACAACTCCGCCAAAATCATAGGTCGATTTTGAAAATCAGACATCTCCGACAATTGCTGGATAGCAATCATAGCACCTTCGTACTCTTTACTAGCTATCTTTTGTTTAATTTCATCAGATTCAACAAGTGCTAATTTGTACTTGATAATAGCATCTATATCTTCTGGCTCACTTAGTCTAATTGCTTCTAAATATAATGCATCGGAATCCCTCCGAAACTCTTCACGAGAGTTAAGCGATTTACCTATATCAAAAAAGTATTTTGCTAATTTAGAATTAACTCCTACAATTTGAGCTTTTTGAATAGCTTGGTCTATAGCTGCTCTGATTAATCTGGATTGTCTTTCCTGATCGTGTTGTTCCTCATCCTCTTCAAATATAATTTTATCTATTAGGATTAGATACAACTCCGCCAAAATCATAGGTCGATTTTGAAAATCAGACATCTCCGACAATTGCTGGATAGCAATCATAGCACCTTCGTACTCTTTACTAGCTATCTCTTGTTGGATTTCATCAAATAATAGTGACATTTAATTTCCACTTTTTATTTTAATAGTGTTTAGGAAAAAACCATTTGATTCAATTTTTTTGGTCAATAAGGCTGGTTATTTCTTTTAAATCGTTAAAAAATACTGCCTCAAAAAGTGCTGCGATGGTCATTATACTCCCTTTATTGTTATAATAATTTAATCAAGAGTTAACGTGCTAACGCTCTTCAGTTCCTATTTTTGACTCATACAATATTAAGACTTTCAGCCATCACGGCCTCTACCACTACCAGATTAGCCGCTGGGACCGCTAATTGGGTTAATTGATGTGGAAAAAGCCATTGAATGTGTTGTCCTTCACGGCCATAAGCGTGGCCTTGAAAAGCAGTTACTTTCCAAACATCTAATAATACTTCACGTTGCGGATAATGGTGTGGAACTTGCAACAGCGGTTCTGCAGATTGAACCACGATTCCAACTTCTTCATATAATTCCCGTGCTAAAGCAGCTTGCACAGTTTCTCCTGGTTCAACTTTACCACCAGGAAATTCCCATAATCCACTTTGATCGGCATGCTTTGGCCGTAACGCAACCAATACTTGCCCTCGCGAATTAAAAACCACGCCTACCGCGACATGAACTTTATTATTCGAGTCGCCCATGACATGCTTTATATTTTTTACCCGAACCACATGGACAAGGATCGTTACGTCCAACTTTTGGACCTGTACGAATATACGTTTCAGTGGTTCGGATTTCAGTTTCGTTAGCCTCAGCTTCGTTTGGCGATGCTGCTGCTTGCATTGCATTAATCTCAGTATGCTGATACTGTAAGTTTTGTACACCTGTTGATTGCCGACGCTGTTCTTCAACCGCTTGAATATCTGTTTGCGCTTGAATCTGCAAGGTATACAGCGTGCTTATCACTGCATATTTGATTTGTTCCAGCAAAGTAGTGAACAATTCAAATGCTTCACGTTTGTATTCCTGTGTCGGATTTTTTTGGGCATAACCGCGCAAATGAATCCCTTGGCGCAAATAATCCATTAATGCTAAATGTTCGCGCCAATGCGAGTCCAATTGTTGCAACATGATGTTTTTTTCCAATTGGCGCATCAAGGGAGCACCTAACTGTTGTTCTTTAAGCTGATAAACTTCTGTCAAATGTTGTTGAATACGTTGCCGTAAAGTTTCTTCATGTAAATCTTCTTCATGTGCCAACCAGCCGGTAATATCTAAATGTATATGAAAATCATTTTCCAGTCGTTGCATTAAACCTGAAATATCCCATTGCTCTTCTAAACTTTCAGGTGGTACATATTGGTCAATGGTACGCTCAATAACATCGCGGCGAATATTTTCAATAGTTTCAGCAATGTCTTCAGCCGACATGAGCTCATAACGTTGTTGATAAATGACTTTACGCTGATCGTTGGCCACATCATCATATTCCAACAATTGTTTGCGCATATCAAAATTAAAACCTTCTACTTTGCGCTGAGCATTTTCAATAGCGCGATTTACCCACGGGTGAGCGATTGCTTCATTTTCTTGCAAACCAATTTTACGCATTAAATTGGAAACCCATTCGGAAGCAAAAATTCGCATTAAATTATCATTTAACGCAAGGTAGAATTGCGAAGAGCCTGGATCGCCTTGTCGTCCTGAACGACCCCGTAATTGATTATCAATTCGTCGCGATTCATGACGTTCCGTACCCAATACGTGCAAACCACCTGCTGCAATAACTTGTTCATGGTGTTTTTGCCAAGCGGTTTCAATGGCAGCATGTTCTGCTTCAGCGGTTTCAGGAGGTAATTCAGCCAATTCGGCTTTTAAATTACCGCCCAAGACAATGTCGGTGCCACGGCCTGCCATATTCGTGGCAATGGTTACTGCACCCGGGCGCCCCGCTTCCGCAATGATTTTCGCTTCTTTTTCGTGCTGTTTAGCATTTAACACTTGATGGGGAATTTTTTCTTTTTGTAATAAGTTGGATACATGTTCTGAGGTTTCAATGGAAGCCGTTCCTACTAATATGGGCTGACCTCGTTTTTGCCGCTCTTTAATATCCTTCAAAATTGCCCTGAATTTTTCTTCTGCGGAAACATACACATGATCGGTCAAATCGTTACGCACCATCGGACGATTGGTAGGCACAACAACCACTTCTAAGCCATAAATTCGCTGAAATTCATAGGCTTCCGTATCGGCAGTACCTGTCATACCCGATAATTTTTCATAGAGTCGGAAATAATTTTGGAAAGTGATGGTAGCCAAGGTTTGATTTTCAGCACGCACCGCAACGTTTTCTTTTGCTTCCACTGCTTGATGCAAACCATCTGACCATCGACGACCCGACATTAAGCGTCCAGTATGTTCATCCACAATAATCACTTCATTATCTTTAACAATATACTCTACATCGCGGTGGAATAACGCATGCGCTCGTAGGGCAGCAGTAAGGTGATGCACTAAGGAAATATTGGCAACGTTGTAAAGACCATTTCCTGGCTGTAATAAACTGGCCTCTATGAGCAATTCCTCTGCATGTTGATGCCCGGTTTCGGTTAAAAAAGCCTGTTTGGTTTTTTCATCAATACTGTAATCGCCTGGGCCATTTTCAACTTCTTGTTTCACTAAACGCGGAATTAATTCATTAATTTTATAATACATTTCCGAGCCTTCTTCTGCCGGTCCCGAAATAATTAACGGTGTGCGCGCTTCATCAATAAGGATCGAATCTACTTCGTCTACAATTGCGTAGTGCAAATCGCGTTGCACACGCTCTGCTAGACTAAAAGCCATATTATTGCGTAGGTAGTCAAAACCAAATTCGTTGTTGGTGCCGTAGGTAATATCCGCCAGGTATGCCGCTTGTTTCTCTTCGCGCGTCATGTCTGGCAAATTAATCCCAACGGTGAGTCCTAAAAATTCGTAAATAGGCCGCTTCCAGTTGGCATCCCGTTTAGCCAGATAATCATTGACGGTTACGATATGCACACCTTTGCCGGTTAAAGCATTTAAATACGCAGGTAAGGTAGCTACTAGGGTTTTACCTTCCCCCGTGCGCATTTCGGCAATCTTACCGGAGTGTAAGACTATGCCACCGATCAATTGCACATCAAAATGGCGCATTTTCAAGGTGCGAACGCTGGCTTCACGTACCGTGGCAAATGCTTCTGGCAGCAATTCATCCACGGTTGCACCTTGTTGTAGGCGTTGTTTGAATTCAGCGGTTTTAGCGCGCAATTGGTCATCCGTTAGCGCTTGGTATGCAGGTTCAAGCGCATTGATTTTTTCAACTAATTTGCCCATGCTACGCAGCAAACGTTCGTTGCGAGTACCAAAAACTTTACGAAGTAAGGTATTAATCATCATCAGTTGTTCTAAAATGTTTTTCCAAACTGTTCATTTTGGCATAGAATAATAATTGTGCAAGCGGTTCTTCACCTCCGTTATTACAGTGACGTTGTTGTAGACTTTGTCCTTAAGGCGACGTACTCGAATCCCCGCGGCACCGTCGAGTATTTTTGTGGTCGATACCACGGGGATTCGAGTACGTCGTTCCCTCCCCGCTTCAAGGGGGAGGAAATAAGAATTCAGGAAAAAGAAATGCAAGAATTTGAGCCTACCACTACTGTGAAAACCCTACACGATTGTTTAGAACAAGAGGATTTGAGCAGTATAGTTAAAAAAGCCCAATTCCTGAATCGCTTTGATCGCTTTTGGCAAAGCCTGCTGCCGCCCCATTTACAACAACGTTCACATATCGCCAACTTTACTAAAGGCACCCTGAGCATCGCCGTTGATAGTGCACAATGGGCAACTGAATTACGTTATAGTAAATTAACCTTATTGCAACAACTACAAGCCACCCCCTTTGGCACCGAGTTGCAGCAAATTCGCATTTATGTCAGTCCACCGGTTGTTACCCCGACACTTACTTATCATCATAAACCAAAACTCTCTCCCAGCAGCGCACAACTCATTAATGAAACTGCTGCAAGTATTACGGATGTGAAATTGAAAAGCGCTTTATTACGGCTCGCTAAACGCTGTCCAGCGTGGGTTACGCCCCCGAAGGCACAGAAATAAAAGTGATCGGAACTTGTTGTGGTTGGTCGAATGTTACTACTTCCCAGGCTTTTTCATCTGCTAACAAAGTGCGTAATAATAAATTATTCAATTGGTGCCCTGATTTGTAACCATGAAAAGCACCGATTAAACTATGCCCCAGTAAATATAAATCTCCAACAGCATCAAGAATTTTGTGTTTCACAAATTCATCTTCATAACGCAGCCCACTTTCATTAACAATGCAACTATCGTCCAACACGATGGCATTGTCTAAACTCGCACCTAGTGCAAGATTATGTTGGCGTAATTTTTCAAAATCAGATAAAAAACCAAATGTTCGGGCACGACTCACTTCTTTAACAAAAGCCGTACTTGAAAAATCAAGCACTGCGCTTTGTTTACTGCGTTTTACAACAGGATGCTGGAAGTCAATCTCAAAATGCACTTTAAAACCATCAAACGGTTCAACCCAAACCTTCTTGTCGCCTTCTTTAACAGATACTTTCTTTTTAATGCGGATAAATTGCTTGGGAGCATTCTGTTCTTCAATCCCAGCAGATTGGATAAGGAAGATAAAAGGACTGGCACTACCATCCATAATGGGCACTTCGGGTGCTGTGAGATCAACGTAAGCGTTATCAATGCCTAACCCTGACAAAGCTGACATTAAATGCTCAATGGTCGCAATTCGCACCCCATCTTTTACCAAACAAGTAGATAAAGTGGTATCACCCACATTTTCAACACATGCAAGAATGTAAAAGGGCTCCGGCAAATCCGTACGGCAAAACATAACCCCTGTATCTTCCTTGGCAGGCCGCAAAGTGCAATAGATAGGCTCGCCAGTGTGGACTCCTACACCTCTGGCTTTAATGACATTCTTTAAAGTACGCTGTTTTGACATTACGGTTTTTTCTAATCAAAAGTTCATGATTTTAACATAATAAGAAAGATATAAAAAATTACTAACTCGTTGTGCTGAGGAATGGATCCCGCGATCGAGTCGCGGGAATTCGGTCCAGTTCGAAACCCCGCGGCATCGACCGCGGGGTCCACTCAACAAGCAGTGTTTAAGTTTTAAGCCTACTTATGTATAAACCCACGCGGTCAAGCCGCGGGATGACAAAAGACTGCGGCCTTTTATTCTTCCTTTTGTTCCTGCCGGCGTAAAAAGGCAGGAATATTCAGGTAATCTGCATCCTTAGTTTCTATTTCTCGGGTGACACGCTGGTTAGCCTGATGGCGCAAAACGGTTGGACGTTCAAGCTTTTGATAATCAACCGTTCCGTCATTTCGGGTGCTTTCTGTCAATTTGAAGGGTGATCTAGCCCCACCTGTGGTTGTACCACCCGTTTGTAATCCCAGCCCAGTAACTACCACAGTAACACGCAACTCATCAGACATTTGCGGATCAATTACGGTACCCACCACGACTGTCGCATTTTCCGAACTGAATGATTTAATGACTTCACCTACTGCCTCGAACTCACCAATTGACATATCAGGACCGCCAGTGATGTTAACCAATACACCACGCGCACCACTGAAGTTGATATCTTCCAACAAGGGGCTAGAAATTGCTTTTTCGGCAGCTTCACGCGCCCGGTTTTCCCCACGACCAACACCAGTACCCATCATGGCCATGCCCATTTCTGACATAACGGTACGTACGTCGGCAAAATCTACGTTAATTAATCCAGGCCGGGTAATCAATTCTGCAATCCCCTGTACTGCTCCTAACAATACATTATTAGCTGCTTTAAAGGCGTTCAGTAAAGTAATGTTTTTACCTAACACGCTGAGTAGTTTGTTATTAGGAATGGTAATCAGGGAGTCTGCATGCTTAGAAAGTTCCTGAATACCGCGTTCAGCCACTTCCATACGCTTTCTACCTTCGAAAGCAAATGGTTTGGTAACGACTGCGACAGTTAAAATACCTAATTCTTTAGCGATCTCGGCAAATACCGGCGCCGCACCCGTACCTGTACCACCACCCATACCCGCTGTAATAAAAATCATGTCGGCTTTCGGTGATCCATTGGAGCCTTGTAATAACTCGCGAATACGTTCGCGATCTTCTTCAGCGGATTGACGCCCGATCTCAGGATTAGCGCCTGCACCTAAGCCTTGGGTAATTTCTTTACCCAGTTGTAATACGGTACTCGCACCTGATTTCTTTAACGCTTGGGCATCTGTATTGGCACAAACGAATTCAACCCCTTCAATACTTTCAGTAATCATGTGCTCTATGGCATTGCAACCACCGCCACCTACGCCAATGGCTTTAATTTTGGCATCATGAAATAAATTATCATTATCAATCAAAAACATATTGCTCATATGGAAAACTCCTCACAAATCCATCATTAGACTTAAATAATAGCGCCTAAATCCTTAAGGGCTAAAAATTACCTTGCAACCAATTTTTCATTCGGTGCCACATGTTTTTCACGCCTTTTCCTTTATAAAAATCGGAATGTCCTCCGTAATATTGTTGAGCACCATGCAACAATAAACCAACACTGGTGGAATAAGCTGGATTCTGTAACGCTTCGGGTAATCCAATGACGTACTGCGGCATTCCCAAGCGCACCGGCATGCGAAAAGTAGATTCTACTAAATCTAATATCCCTCGGGTCATAGCAGCGCCGCCGGTTAACACAATCCCAGCAGGAATTAATTCTTCAAAACCACTACGGCGTAATTCAGCCTGGATTAAAGTGAAAAGTTCTTCATAACGTGCGCTTACCACTTCGCCTAAATCTTTTTTGGAAATATGCCGCGGTGGACGGTTAGCAGCACTGGGGACTTCAATTGTTTCATTACCATCCAACAATAGACGTGAAGCGGTAGCATGTTTGATTTTGATTTCTTCAGCATATTTAGCCGGAGTCCGCAACGCAACCGCGATATCATTAGTAACTTGATCGCCAGCAATAGGGATAACCGCAGTATGGCGGATGGCACCTTCGGTGAAAATTGCAATGTCAGTGGTACCCCCACCAATATCCACAAGGCATACACCCAACTCTTTTTCATCATCGGTGAGTACGGATTGGCTTGACGCTAACTGTTCAAGAATCACGCCAGCTACTTGCAAACCACAATGCTGTACGCATTTTTCAAGATTCTGTGCCATACTGACCGCTCCAGTCACAATATGGACTTTGGCTTCCAGACGGACGCCAGACATACCTACGGGTTCACGAATACCCTCTTGATGGTCAATGACGTATTCTTGTGGGGCAATATGCAAAATCATTTGGTCCGCAGGAATTGCAACCGCTTTAGCAGCATCAATCACACGATCAATGTCTGCTTGGCTGACTTCTTTTTTATCACGAATAGCCACGATACCGTGCGAATTGATGCTGCGTACATGATTACCCGCAATGCCAGTATAGACCTCTTCTTGAATGGTATAACCTGTCATTGCTTCCGCTTGTTCTAATGCTTCTTGGATAGATTGCACTGTGGCATCAATATCGACTACCACACCTCGCTTTAAACCACGCGATGGGGTGCTGCCAAACCCAACGATTTCCATTTCTCCATTTGGCTGTAGTTGCCCTACTAAAGTGGCAATTTTTGAAGTGCCAATATCCAACCCAACAATCAATTGTTTAGCCGGCTTTCTTAACATAAACCTTCACTTCTCCCAAGATTAAATTTTGTTTCCGTATCGATAACAAAACAAAGAGACACATCAAAATATAAAAAAAACCACGTAATAGCTCAGTCCCCTTGTTTCCTCCCCCTTGCAGGGGGAGGATTAAGGTGGGGGTGCTCTAACAAACAAATTCACAAAAATATTGATTTTGTAGCCATTTAAATCACCCCCACCCTGGCCCTCCCCCTTGAAGGAGGAGGGAACGTTTCTTTATTTCCCTTGAAAAGGGGAACCCTTTGACAATTCACGGCAAAGGGGGTTGAGCTATTACAAAACCACTTTTTATATTTTGACGTGTTTATTCTGTATTACAAAGCTTTTTTTAGTATAAGTGATTCTACAACAGAGAACTATAAGAAAATAAAAAATTTATCTATTATTTATTACTTGTTGTCCCAAGTTTAACTTTCCCCATCGCGCCAACGTATCGCCATACCATTGGGATAACGTAAATCCACACTTTCTAAAAAATTAATACGTGCAACAAACAATTTCGGATACAACTTAATGAAATGGTTTAAACGTTGCATCACATCTAACCGTCCTAGCAAAACTCGCGTACCACTACTCAATACCAAACTCCAAGAATGGCGCGGTGTTAAATCCAACTCCACAATTCGTAAATGCAGCGGCATTAACGCCGCAGCCATTTGCTGATATTCCTGCCAAACCCTTACGACTTGATCGTCCATCCCATTCAACAAAGGTAATCCCGGCGGGAAACTCGTTAGCGGTGGTCTGAATAGAGTGCCTTGTTTGTCTAACAAAGCATCTTTCCCCCACCGTGCCATGGCTTGCCGCTCAGTAATCACTATCACCATTTTATTTGGCCATATTCGGCTTACTGAAACCATATCAATCCAGGGCATTTGGAGTAACGCTTGCTGTAGGTCTGTGATGTTGAGATGAAAAAAACCAGCTGTAAGATAAGGATTAATGATGGTTTCAAGTGTGTTTTGCTTTACGTGTTGAAAATTGCCTTGAATGGCAACATTACTGATAGGTAGCAGATTTGGACGTTTAAGCCAATGCCAACCCCATACGCCAGCGGCGATGAACGATGCCAGCACTATCACCCGCAGCGACCAGAAAAATACTGGCAATAGGCGCTTCACGCGACCAGGACGTATTGAACGACGAGAAGTTGTTGACCAATGCCTCATGGCGTACTTATTGTCCCATAGATGCTACACGCGTAATTGTTTTTTGTAATGTCTCATACCCCATTTCTCGATCACGTGTGTTACGTTGAAATGCGAGCTGGATTAACTTATCTAACAAATCCCTATAAACAAGGCCACTGACTTGCCACATTTTAGGATACATGCTGATTTGGGTGAAACCCGGGATAGTATTTAATTCGTTAACGTATAGCTGTCCGTCAGGCGTTAGGAAAAAATCCACTCGTGCCATACCTGTACAACAACAGGCTTTGAAAGCTGCTTTTGCCATGGTTTGAATCTGGGTTACCACTGAGGGAGATAATTCCGCAGGAACTTTTAATGTTGCACCGTTTGGATCAAGATATTTGGCTTCATAAGTATAGAATTCGTAAAGTTGTGGATGAGTAATAATTTCTCCTGGCAATGAAGCTTCAGGAAATTCGTTGCCAAGTACCGAACATTCAATCTCTCGCCCGGCGATGTATTGTTCAAGCAAAACTTTATGATCGTATTGCAATGCTATATCTAAGGCTGAATTAAATTGGGCTTGATCTTTGACTTTGGTAATGCCAACGGACGAACCAGTATTGGCAGGTTTGACAAAAAAGGGCAATCCTAATTGTTCAACTACGTTGGCAAAGTGAATATCTGCAGCATTTTCACGTGAAAAACTTAACCATTTGGCCACTGGAATATTGGCTGCTTGTAATAATTTTTTGCTAATTTCCTTATCCATGCAAACGGCGGAACCTAATACATCAGCGCCTACGAAAGGAATATTGACTAATTTTGTCAGTCCTTGGATGGTACCATCTTCACCATATGTTCCATGTAATACGGGAAATACCACATCAATTTGATAATGACGCGGGGTAGGGTTAAGTGTAACAAGTAGGGGTTCATCTTTGCCGGGCACCACTGCCACTCGGTAACAGTGTGTGGTGGTCAGTAGTTCTTGCGGTTTTGCAGTGGTTAAAAAAAGTTGGTAGGAATCAAACCAATACCATTGGCCTTGTTTAGTTATAAAAATCACATGAATATCATATTTTTTTGCATCGAGTGCCTGCAAAATATTTTTAGCGGAAATAACAGAAACTTCATGTTCTGCCGATTGCCCACCGCACAGTACAGCAAGTTGAAGTTTGGCTTGAGCATTCATTTTCTTACCTCGTCGTTTGAGATTTCGTTCTCGCCCAAAATATGTACTTCGGGTTTTAATTCAATTCCATGTTGTTCTTTGACTTTTTGTTGCACAAAATAAATTAAATTTTCAATATTGGCGGCGGTAGCTTCACCGCCATTGATAATAAAATTAGCGTGCTTTTCTGAAACCCAAGCACCACCCACACGCCAACCTTTTAATCCACAGCTCTCAATTAAACGCGCCGCATGATTACCGGGTGGATTACGAAATACAGAACCACAATTAAATTCCCCAATCGGTTGTGTAGTATTCCGTTGGCGTAATAATTCACGAATGGCTCGTTGTACTTGTTCAACATCTCCCAGGGGGAATTGAAAGTGTCCAGCAACAAACCATTCGCCATTCGGTCGCAGCACATGGCGATAATCCACTTGGAATTCATGCGGATAGCGCACATTGATTTTGCCGTTACGATCAATGGTTTCTACAGCCTCTACGTAACGCCACGTTTCGCCGCCAAAAGCACCGGCATTCATGGCGAGTGCGCCGCCTACTGTACCTGGGATACCAGCAAAAAAGGCCGCTTCGGCTAAACCTAAATTGGCACAATATTTCGCTAGTTTTGCACAGGGAATGCCCGCTTCAGCGCGGATGCGATGCGGTGTTAAACGTTGTAATTGCTTTAAGCGATTTTGAGTAATAATAACGGTGCCCGCTACCCCGCCATCGCGAATTAAAACATTACTGCCTAGTCCTAACCAAATAAATTCTTCATCTTTTGGCTGATTTTGCAGAAATATTTGTAAATCTGATATATCAGCAGGCAAATAACAACGCCGGGCTTTACCACCCACGTGCCAAGAATTATGTCGTGCTAAAGGTTCATTTTCCCGTAGTACACCACGCCAAGTAGGAGTCATCGTCATCGAGTAGCGGCCTCCCCAGGGTCTTTAAATGCAGGACCAATCTCGGCTGGCAAACGATCCCATTGTGCAGCTAGTTGGCTAGCCAATTTGCCAATATCACCTGCACCTTGTAGCAACAACACATCACCTGTTTGTAAAACCTCGACTAATAGTTTCGGTAATTGAGCTACTGATTCAACGAATAGAGCTGTGCTTTTTTGTTGAACAATGGCTTCATATAAACGTTTACCACTCATATTAGGCAATGGCGGTTCACTAGCAGGATAAATATCTAATAGCAACAATAAATCGGCTTGCGCTAATATTTCGACAAACTCTTGAAACAAAGCAGCAGTACGCGTGTAACGATGTGGTTGAAACGCTAATACGAGGCGGCGTTTTGGCCAAGCTTGACGCATACCTTGTAAAGTAGCAGCGATTTCTCGTGGGTGATGGCCATAATCATCCAATAATAAAATCTGTTTTCCTGCCACATTAAATTCACCGTACATTTGAAAGCGTCGCCCTGTGCCGGCAAATTTTGTTAGCGCCGTTAACAATGCTTGGTCGCTGATGCCACAACGCATTGCCACTGCAATGGCAGCTAACGCGTTTAACACATTGTGTCGTCCGGGTAAGTTGAGATTAACAGTCAAGGTCCCAGGATAACCGGTTCTTTGCACTTGTAATTGGCAACGTGTGCCTTGTTGCTGAAATTCTAAACAACACACATGATCGGTCGTTTTAAATCCATAGGTCCATAATGGGCGCTCAACTTGCGGTAATAAGTTAGCTAATATAGGGTCATCAGAGCAGGCAATTGCTAAACCTGCTGCTGGTAAGCAATGTAAAAATTGCAAAAATGTTTGCTGTAAATGATTAAAATCACGGTAGTTATTAAGATGATCGGCATCAACATTCGTCACTACGCTGATTTCCGGTTGATAGTGTAAAAAAGAAGCATCGCTTTCATCGGCTTCAACAACAAAATAATTTCCTGCACCTACGCCTGCATTGGTACCCGTGCTAAGCAATACCCCTCCAATCGCAAATGTGGGATCCAAATTGGCTTCAAGCAAAACGGATGCAATTAAACCAGATGTGGTAGTTTTGCCATGGGTGCCTGAAATAGCAATGCCACGATGGGGTTTCATTAATTCAGCAAGCATTTCCGCACGGCGTAATAATGGCAAACCTTTACTTCGTGCCTTTGTAAGCTCTGGATTGTCCTGCGCAATGGCTGTGGAAAATACAACAACTTCTGCACCATCAACGTGTCCTTCATGGTGTCCTATTAATACTTTAATGCCTAAGGTTTGTAGGTGTTGCGTCATGGCATTTTCTACTGTATCTGAACCCGAAACTTGATAACCTTTACCCAACAAAATTTCGGCAATACCCCCCATACCTGCACCACCAATGCCGACGAGATGCACGCGCTTTAGCTGTTGCAAATTGGGTGATTTTTTCATTTATCGTTCCTGTTGGTATCAATGTTCATATTTTCAACTACCTGGCCGCCAAACAATATTCAACCACTTTCTGGGTTGCATTGGCTTGCTCTAAACCACGCGCCGCTTGCGCCATTGCTAGCCATTGTTGCCGCTGCCCGGCCAATTGGCGCAACGTATCGGCCAACCGCTCTGCCGTTAACTGCTTTTGCGGTAATAGCATTGCCGCACCCGCTTTTACCAAATATTCCGCATTGCGGGTTTGATGATCGTCCACCGCATGCGGATAAGGTACCAGCAAACTACCAATCCCTACTGCGGCTAATTCACTGACTGTCAAAGCACCCGCTCGACACAGTACCATATCAGCCCAGGCATAAGCTTGTGCCATGTCCTCGATAAAAGGCTGGATTTTAGCATCAAGATTCAATGAATGATAACCTTGTTCAGCTTGCTTTTGATAGCGGCCAGTTTGATGCCAAATTTGTGGGCGTTCTGCAGTGGGTAATAATGCTAACGCTTGTGGTAATAGCTGATTAAAAATCAATGCTCCTTGGCTACCGCCCATTACGAGTAATCGTAATGTGCCATTGCGCCCTTGAAACCGTATAGTGGGAGCAGGTAATCGTTGAATTTCACTGCGGATGGGATTACCAATCACTGTCGCTCGGTAATTGGAAGCAAACGCTTCGGGAAACGCAGCTAATATTTGTGTGGCAAAACGTGCTAATACTCGGTTAGTCAGTCCTGCTACCGCATTCTGTTCATGAATCAATAATGGTTTTCGTGACAACCATGCCGCAAGTCCGCCCGGACCGCTTACAAATCCACCCATACCTAAAATTACATCCGGATTAATGGCCTGAATTGCATGCCGCGCTTGGTAGACCGAGCGTAGCAATTGCCACGGCGCACTTAGCCATTTGCGAAAGCCTTTGTTGCGCAAACCAGTAACATTAATGTAGGTAATAGGAATGTTTTCTTTAGGTACAAGCTGATTTTCTAGTCCATCTGAAGTTCCTAACCAATGGACATCTGCACCCCGTCGCTGCAAGGCATGCGCTACTGCCAATGCTGGAAAAATGTGGCCGCCAGTGCCGCCCGCCATAATTAAAATCCGTTTCATGATACACCTCGCCAACGAGCTGGAGCTTTGCTCCACCCATAAGCTGCTTCAGGCAATTCACTGCTTCCTATTTTTGCTTCATAAGCAGCACGGAGCAAGATTGCAATAATGACACAATTAATTAGCATACTACTACCACCATAACTCATAAGTGGCAAAGTCAATCCTTTCGTGGGTAACACGCCTGCATTTACCCCTATGTTTATCAATACTTGCAGCCCTAAACTGAGACCAAAACCATAAGCTAAATAGGCCACAAATAGCTGATTTTTGCGTTGGGCAATATGCCCGATAAATAAAGTACGCCCTACCAAAACGGCGAATAAACCGACTACAATCAACTCACCTATTAATCCTAATTCTTCAGCAATCACCGCAAACAAAAAATCAGTATGGGCTTCCGGCAAATAAAATAATTTCTGAATACTATTGCCTAAACCTACTCCCCAAAGACCACCTCGACCAAAGGCAATGAGTGATTGGGTCAACTGATAACCGCTGGCAAATGGATTTGCCCAAGGGTTAAGAAAGGTAGTTAAGCGCACCATACGATAAGGGGAAGAAAAAGCCAGTAAAGTTAGACCGGCAGCCACCAGCAGAAATAATACTATAAATTGCCAAAGCCGCATTTCGGCTAGAAACATCACGCCTAATACCGTTGCAAAAATAACGGTCGTGGCACCAAAATCGGGTTCCATCAGTAGCAACAATGAAACCAATCCTAACACCAGCATGGGACGAATAAAGCCGATAAAATCCTGCCGCACAGCTTGTTGATGGCGGACTAAATAGCTGGCTAAATAAATAATGACACAAAATTTGGCTAACTCAGATGCTTGAAACGAAATAAAACTTAAGCTAAACCAACGACTACTCCCATTGACTTGGTGACCGATGCCAGGTAACAGTACTACTATTAGCAGTAACAAACTAAATAGTAATAAATAACCGCTGCACTTCTGCCAATATTCCAGCCTGATTCGCAGCACCACCCAACCGATGGCTAAACCTAAAATAAGACAAATCACTTGGTGAATTAAATAATGGAAAGGTTGCCCATATTGCCGATCAGAAATCACCATCGAGGCAGAAGCTACCATTAATAGACCAAGGGCTAGCAATGCTAAAGTTGCGCCTAATAACCAACGATCATAGCCAATGGGGGTTTTCCCATGCAATGGCCTCATGACAGTTCTCGCACGAGCGTCATAAATACTTCACCACGATGTTCAAAATTATCAAACATATCAAAACTGGCACACGCCGGCGATAATAATACTGCGTCCCCGGCTTGTGCTTCTTGATGCGCCAAGGTTACTGCTTCAAGCATTGAGGAAGCATGTAAAATTTTACTGGTTTTATTAAGTGCTTGTTCGATTAAGGGTGCGTCACGCCCTATTAAAATAACCGTACGTACATATTGCAGCACAGGTTTTTGTAAAGGCGAAAAATCTTGTTGTTTACCCAACCCGCCAGCAATAAGAATTAATTTGTTGCGTAAGGTATCACCCAATCCTTCCAGTGCTGCAATGCTGGACACCACATTGGTGGCTTTGGAATCGTTGTACCAATCTACTTCTTGATACCGCGCCACCCACTGACAACGATGCGCTAACCCTTGAAAAGTGCGCAATGTTTGCAGCATTGCCGACATGGGTAGCCCTATCGCCCGCCCTAATGCTAATGCGGCTAAAGCATTCGCCCAGTGATGACGTCCTTTGATTTGCAGTTCTGTAACAGGTAATAAATCTTGGGCGCCTTGGGCTAAAAATAAACCTTGCGATGTGGTACGTAAGCCAAATTCCTGTGGTGTAATGGGTTCGTTTAATGTAAAACGTATCGCATGTGCAATATCAGGTAATCCGCGATAACTAACCCTATCATCGCGATTAATAACAGGCGTCTGGCAACCCGTATAAATCCGTTGTTTCGCATCAATATACTCATCCATGTTGCGGTAACGATCTAAATGATCGGGAGCAATATTTAATACTACTGCTGCATGAGAGTGCAAGCTATAAGTGGTTTCTAATTGAAAGCTAGAAAGTTCTAGCACGTAACAATCGGCTGGTTCTCCATCCAGCAAATCGAGTGCTGGCGTTCCCAAGTTCCCTCCCACTTTTACGCGCCACCCAGCGTCCCGTACCATTTTACCTACGAGTGTGGTTACTGTACTTTTGCCGTTGGTGCCAGTAATCGCTATCACAGGCGCTTTAACATGACGCGCAAATAACTCAATATCACCAATCACTGGGATACCAGCAGCTACACAACGTGCTATGGCAGGTTCTGCCAACGATACGCCAGGGCTAACGATCAGTTCTTGTGCTTGTTGTAGCAGCTGTTCATCAAATTTGCCAAGATGGACCGTAATTCGCGGAAATTGGGTTTGCAATTGTAAAAGACCAGGTGGTTGTTCACGGCTATCTACCACTGCAATGGGGATTCCTTGATGCGATAGAAATTGCAGGCAGCTAAGACCTGTTTTTCCAAGACCAATAATGACCTTTTGGCCTAACGCCTGCACCATAAATTTAAAACTTCATCGCCACTCCCGCCATCAATGCGGGATCGTTTATCACCCATCCACTGGGAACCCCTAACCACACTTGTCAAGCATACACTATTATGGGCATGACGAATAGATTTTGGCACATGGGGACTGGCTCTATTCTCGTTGACTGTCCTGATAAGAATCCATGATTTTATGATGGTTGCCAGAAAACAAAAAGCGAATAACTATTGCTAATAGTCCAATAATATTTATTGAGGTCGTCCCTAGAAGCATCATAACTACTTTATCGTCAACACGTATCAACCTTTGAAACATTACAATTAAAAGGACAATGACTAAGTAACCACCTACCCCAATAGGTAATGACCGACCATAGATCGCTCTCCATTTCTGCTCCATTTGCAAAGATTCGTTATAAATTATCAGGGTATCATTATATATTTTAATTTTATGGTTTCGTGTTTTATAAGATTCTAGCTTTGCGTCTAAAAAAGCTTGTTGATTCTTCTCAAGATATTCAGCCGTCAAATGGGTTTTAGCATCAGGAACATCCGATTCAAGTAAAATAGGATTAATATCTCCCAGTGCAATTTCATCTATTATAGATTTAATATTAGTTTGTACCCGGGTTTCCATGACTGTTCCTTAGCGTATTAAAATATCCTTTCATATATTCATGGGGAATAGGAAGGTTACGTGTTTTGTGTCCTGCTTCCTCATACCACACTTTATGCCAGGCCCCTTCTGGTTTATGGCTCCAGTTAGAAAGCTGAATGCCGCTATTAGGGCGATATACATCCCATATTTTGTTTAACAAAGCACGCGTATTTTTATCAAACTCCATTTCGTAGTTATTCACTTTAATTCGACCTTTATCGTCAGCATCCCAGTCGCTGGCTATATCATCAATAGGCAACATGGCTCTATGCTTAAACTCGTGGTAAATCTCAGGTACAACAGGCCCATAGGCCCAGGCTTCTATAGTTTCATTTATAAGTGGTTTATCTTGGAGTGCAAGACTCCATCCTTGTGCTAGATAGATTAATTTTAAGAGTTTCATCAAATTAAGGCTTGTATCATTTTCAGTTTTGGCTTTTTTGATAAAGAAATTCGCGATTGCTTTTACGGGGTATGGCATGGCTTTTACTCCCTCGTGAGATTTCACGGTACTATTTCCTCGTGCAATCAGTATATCCCACTTTTCGTTTTCCCTGCTAATAAAATTTCGACCACAGAACTTGTTATTCTGAGCGATAATGCCAAAATTTGGGAAGAGCGTAGCAACAAATCGCTACGCCAATAATACATAAAACCCCTCCTGAAACAACGGAGGCGGTTACGCCAAAAAGAGCTGCAACAATCCCAGCTTCCGTATCACCTAACTTAGGAC
>JBAUEV010000014.1:0-5134 GCA_049678805.1 Gammaproteobacteria bacterium | reverse complement strand
GTACACATCTTCCTGTTCTTGATACATGCGCCGCAAGCCATCCTGGACAATAACGGCTAATTCATAGGCAAAAGTAGGATCATAGCTCACACAATTGGGAATAACACTGGAAAACACATGGCTATGTCCATCATCATGTTGTAAACCTTCACCCGACAAGGTAGTACGCCCAGCCGTTGCACCTATTAAAAACCCACGCGCCCGCATATCGCCTGCTGCCCATGCAAGGTCGCCAATGCGTTGAAAGCCAAACATCGAATAAAAGATATAAAATGGAATCAAAGGCACATTATTGGTGCTATACGAAGTGGCTGCGGCTAACCAGGAACAAAAAGCTCCCGCTTCACTAATACCTTCTTGCAATAATTGTCCATCTTTTGCTTCGCGATAATACATGACTTGCGCTTTATCGACGGGTTCATACAACTGCCCTACGGGTGAATAAATGCCAATTTGACGGAATAATCCTTCCATGCCAAAGGTGCGACTTTCATCAGCAACAACTGGCACAATACAATGGTTAATTTCTTTATCTTTTAACAATATTGATAAAATTCGGACAAATGCCATGGTAGTAGAAATTTCTCTATCGCCTGATGTTTCAAGCAAAGGAGCAAAAATGTCCAGTTTAGGAATAGGAAGCTTTGAGGATTCAGGATGGCGTGCTGGTAAATAACCGCCTAATTCTTGACGGCGTTGTTGCAAAAATTTAACAGCTTCTACATCATCTTCAGGATGGCAAAGTTCCAAATTTTCAACATGTTTATCATCCACCGGTACCTGAAAACGATCACGTAATCCTTTAAGTCCTTCGGGTCCCATTTTTTTAATTTGATGAGCACTATTTAATGCCTCACCTTCTTGCCCCATGCCATATCCTTTAACAGTGCGTACTAAAATAACAGTGGGCTGATTTTTATGTTTTACAGCAGCCGCATAAGCGTTATACATTTTTTGCGTATCGTGGCCACCGTATTGGAGTTGTTTAAGTTCTTGATCGCTTAAATCAGCCACTAGCTCTTTTAGTTCAGGGTATTTACCAAACAAAAATTCACGCATATATGCGCCATCACGCACATCAAGGTTTTGTAATTCACCATCCAAAATTTCATTCATGCGTTTTACTAATAAGCCACTTTTATCTTTGGCTAATAAGGCATCCCATCCACGTCCCCAAAGAACTTTAATAATATTCCAACCTGCACCACGAAAAACCGCTTCCAATTCTTGTACGATTTTGCCATTACCGCGCACTGGTCCATCTAATCGTTGTAGATTGCAGTTAATAACAAAAATTAGATTATCCAAATGTTCACGTCCTGCTAGCGTAATGGCACCTAAGGATTCGGGTTCGTCCATTTCACCATCACCACAAAACACCCATACTTTGCGTTGTTGGGTGTCCGCTAAACCACGGCCTGCTAAATATTTTAAAAAGCGCGCTTGATAAATACCTTGTAATGGGCCAAGCCCCATAGACACGGTGGCAAATTGCCAAAAATGTGGCATTAACCAAGAATGGGGATAAGATGAGACACCTTTGCCCTCAACTTCACGTCGAAAATAATCCAATTGTTCAGCGGTTAAACGCCCTTCAAGATAAGCTCTAGCGTAAATACCTGGCGTAGCATGGCCTTGGATATATAAGAGATCGCCACCGTGTTGTGGGTCGCGAGCATGGAAAAAGTAATTAAACCCGATTTCATATAACAATGCTGCTGAAGCGTAAGTGGCGATATGTCCGCCTAGTTCTGGATATTTTTTACCTGCACGCAGCACCATCATAATGGCATTCCAACGCAACATTGCTGTTACCCGATCTACCATTGCCATATCCGCCGGTATTGCCACTTCTTGTTCGGCAGAGATGGTATTGATGTAAGGTGTATTAACACCCACTGGAACGCTAACCCCCATCTGACGGGCTTTATCTAATAAGGTTGCCAGTAGAAACTGGACACGTTCTGCACCTTCATATTCCATTACCGAATCAAAAGCTTCCAGCCATTCTTGGGTTTCTGTGGGGTCAATATCGCGATCTAATAATATTTCACTAGGCATAGACAGCTCCTACCAAAAAATCTAATTATTTATAGCGGTAATAGAAAATAGTGAGTATCGGCCTCACTGGTTGCGGGTATTTTACTCGCTTAACTAGGGGAAGTGTCAAACTCATTTAGTAATACCTTCTTGATATCGACGTTGTGGCATAAATAAAATGAGAGAAAGAATTCATTATTCCCAAGGCATTGTTGAATAAATAATTGAAAAGCCGAATTGTTCCCTCCCCCTTCAAGGGGGGGAAATAAAGGATGATAAAAATTATTATTTATAAGCTAAACATTTGGTCATGTTCCTCTATCAGTTGTTCTACCTTAACCTTAGCTGGAGACGACGGAATTAACTTTTCAGAAATTTCTTGCATCTCCTCATATGTTTTTTTATAAAACCTAGTCTGTTCTGTAACAGAGTTCGTAAAATCAACATTTTTACGGTATTTTCCATGTTTTGCTTTTATTATCTCAAAAGTCTTACTAAAACAATCCTTCACAGCTTCATCACCACTTTTATCCGTTAGATCGTTTAAAACATTCCGTAATTTTTCAATACCATCGGGTAGTTTTGACCATGAACCAATACTTTTTCCTTTGTCATTCCATTCACTCTTAACCACTTCATCTTTTAAGTTTAGTAAATACGTTTTTCTATCAAATGAAACACTCGCAAAATTTCTTGTTATGGGTGCTGGTAGCCCATAATGCTCACACACCTCTTCTGGTAATTTATTCATATCTTCAAGGTCAATCATCCGGCTTGCTGGTTTACTTAATTCTTGTTTTACCTTGAAACCGGCAAGATCTCTGAGGCTGGGGACTGTATAAGTCCCTTTTTTTTGGCCAATTAAATTGGCTTTTTTATGTGGATCAGATTCTTGCGCAATTCGCTGATTGTATTCAAGATGTCCGTTGATATTTTGCACCATTCCATGGTCAATTTCGTTATAAGCTAAATCAAGGCGGGTCAGCACAGTGTTGGTCTTTAGAGCTTCTGCAAGGGCTTGCGCTCCTTCATTGCGAATTTGGCTATCGATCAAACTAAGCGTGGTCAGCGTGGTGTTGGTCTTTAGAGCCTTCGCGAGGGCTTGCGCTCCTTCAGCGCCAATTTGGTTATAGGTCAAACTAAGCTTGGTCAGCGTGGTGTTGGTCTCTAGAGCCTTCGCGAGGGCTTGCGCTCCTTCATTGCGAATTTGGCTATTGGTCAAATTAAGCGTGGTCAGCGTGGTGTTGGTCTTTATTAAGACTTTGGCAAGTTCTAGAATGCCCTGCTGATCAAGATGCCGCAAAACTAGTAAAGTAAGCGTAGGATCATTTTCGCGCAGGCGTTGCAAGATTTGCGAATCAATCGGCATGATTTCCCCCTATAACTTTGTAAACATAACCGAATGGATTGTAACAAAATGCAGGGAAAATGTCAAAAAACGTTGCTATATCGTTCGATCCCTAGCACACAATCCATTTTAAATCCAAGCCGCGATTGTGAGGAGTGTTGCTGATGCTTCCGCCTCCCCGCTTCAAGGGGAAGGGCTAGGGTGGGGGTGGCCTGGTGAAAATCACCTATTAATCCCTATTTCTAATCCCTATTTCTTATTAAGAAATATTAGGTCCAAAACTGTTCCATTTTTTCAAGTATTAGATTATTATCCTCGTATTCTTCAACGCTGCTACCAGCAGCATTGAATATCCTTTATCATAAACTGAGAGATTGATTCGTTATGGAAGACATTTTCAAGAGCCCAATTAAAAAGCTAAATAAATTTTTCAAAAAAAGCAGAGACACATGGAAAGACAGAGCGAAGAAAGCAATGAAGGAAATTAGAAACAATAAAAAACGAATTCAATTTTTAGAAACGAGCAAAGCATCATTAAAAGATAAGATTCAAGAGTTGAAGGAAAAAAATAGAGAATTAGAAAGAGCACTGGAGAATAATAAAAAAAAACAGTAGAGAAACCATTCGATGACAAAAAACAAACCGTACTTTTAGAAAACACACTCGATAAAGAAATAACACTGTTGCCTGCTCGTCAGGATGACTTACCAGGTCATCATTACTCCGCTCTAGAAATATTTTATTGGCTATCCCTCATCATATTTGCCGCAGTTGGATTAAGAGGATCTAGCCGTGTAATGAAAATAACAACGCAAATTTTTAATCTTAATGTTCAGATTCCTTCTTGGTATTCAGGACGCTTGTGGTTAATGCGACTGGGCTACTACAAATTAAATAGATCGAAAACAAATGCAGGCGACTGGATATGGATTGTTGATCATTCTGTGCAAATTGGATCAGAGAAATGTTTCGTTATTCTTGGCATACGTTTATGTGATTTACCCATTGATAGAGCGTTGAAATACGAGGACGTTGAACCCATCGAACTTATTCCTGTTACACAGTCGAATGGTGAAATTGTTTATGCACAACTTAAGGCAGCAAAAGAAAAGACAGGAGTTCCGAGAGAAATTATTGCAGACAAAGGCTCTGATATAAAATTAGGAATTGAACGTTTTTGTGATGAGCATAAGGAAACTTGTTATGTTTATGATATGAAACATGCGCTGGCTCTCTTGTTGAAAAAAGAACTTGAAAGTGATGCCTCTTGGGAAGATTTTATCAAGCTTTGCCAAGACACAAAGCAGCGGGTTCAACAAACAGAGTTGGCTTCTTTATCCCCTCCTAATCAAAGATCAAAAGCAAGATATATGAACGTTGATATTTTAATAAACTGGGGGAATAAAATACTTGATTTCTTAAATAAAGATGAGAAAGAAATAAGCAACCAGTTTAATTTAAATAAGGTAAAGGAAAAACTTGGATGGATTAATGATTATCGTATAAAAATCGAAGAATGGAGTAACATTATGAATGTTATTTCATGCACAGAAAATTTCGTGAGAAAAAATGGAATATATCCAATTGCGTATTATTCTGAAGATGAACGCCGAATACTATGATGATGAACAGCAACCAATTCATGCATCTACTGGAGAGGGATATTAAAACTGAGTGTTCACGATAAATCAATTTTTTCTGTTTTTCGCATAGAGTCCCCCTTTAATTCGATCTTATAAGCATGGT
>JBAUEV010000013.1:0-17270 GCA_049678805.1 Gammaproteobacteria bacterium | reverse complement strand
CATAGGTAACGTCCAAATCAGTTTCATTGGTGTTTGGGAAATAAGGTGAGGTTTTATATTCTGCGAAACTCGCTGCCACTTTCAGTTGATTTTGGAAGAAACCATAGCTACCCGTTAGTTTAACAGCAGATCCAGGCCCTTTTTCTACTAAGCCGGCAATCATTGAAGTGGTATAAAGCGGATCAGTGGCATAACCAGCGGTGTAAGGTGATACTAAACCACCGTTATTAAAAGCCCCATGGTGTGATGGAATAGCATCATAACCCAGGGTAATTCGACCGTTATAGATATTAGCTCCAACCAATGCTCCCCATACATCAGAGTTAGCACTACCCCCAATTCTAGGTACTCGCTGTAGATAATTATTTCCATCCTCTGTTTCATGACCCACTTGTACCCCTATTAACGGACTAATAGGCCTTCCGGTATCCAGGGTATAAGTTACATCACCATAGAAAAGTTTAGCGAAATCATAAAATTGGTAATACCATAATTCTGGCTGCAAGCCATGCGCACTGTAGTTAGCACCAACCGCAAATATGCCAGGCGCTGTTACATTATCAATCCGCGGAAAACCTTGGCCACCAATATTGTTGGTGTTATACAAGTTAGTTTGAGAAAAACCATTTGAGGTACGGCTTTTAAAGCGCGTTACTCGCATGGCAGTAAAGGTAAGGTCTTTGTAAGGGGTTAGTTCGCCATAAAGAGCTTGATAAGTCGCAGGTATCATGCGCGTATCTGAATCACTTACCCACGGCGTTTTGATAAGCTGATCGCCCGCCCGAATTAATAGTAGGTCATGAGTTTTATATTCTAAATAAGCTTGCCCTAAAACGTTAACATTAAAGCCTGGCAAAGTGTTATCCACTTTTCTGGGATTGCTATTATTTAGCCCTAGCGAATTAGCTAAGTAATAAGTAGCTCCAGCGCGTAAGCCCCCCAAAATAGGAGCAGTAATAAAATTCAGCATGCCCCCAGCAGAAAACGCACGTTGATTAGGCGGTGCCGTGGAGCTGCTATAATTTCGAAAAAAATCGTAGACGCGTAGATCGCCGTTAAAAGTACTCTTTTTTAGGAAATCCATTGGGCTATCGTAAGTCTCGGCTCTTACAACCTGCCCTAAACTTAAAGCAATTAAAACAATGCTTAAACCTTTGGTAATACCTAACCGCATTAATGTTCCCCTCAGTATTAAAGTCGCTACAGCTTCCTGCTAGTTCGCCAACTTTCCCCTCTTGGCGCATATTAAAGTACAATTGTTACCGTTTTATGACAAAAATATATAATTTCATAGTTGAAAAAGTGCTATTGCAATCTTATATCAAGATTGTGGTATTCTAGGTATAAACCAGAATAAAGCAAACAAAAGTATATATCATCAAGTGTTTATTAAAATTTAATAATAAAAATAGCTATTCTTCTAGTTTGTCCTTTCATTTATTAGCAAGTATTTTAGGTAAAAATGATTGTTAATCAATCGTTCAACTTATAAATCTTGGATGAAGTCAAGCTAGGGCATTTATTTTTTAAAATTTAAAACTTAGGGAAGCGATAATGAATACGACTGAAAATATATTTTTAAAAACTCTCAATGAAGAAGAAGAGCTCATTTATATTTATCTTATCAATGGGATCCGATTAGATGGTTATCTGATCGCCTACGGTACCGATGTATTTGTATTAGCATCTGACTTGAAAGCCACGCATTGTCAACTCATCTATAAGCAAGCTGTAGCAACTGTTCAAAAGTGCACTGTTGGTTCAAAGAATTATTTAAAACAGCTACATAGTTCTCGCCTTAAGCAAGAAAAAATAATGCAACAATAATAAAAACGCTTAACGTGTTCTGACAAGATCATCCTTTGCGAAAAAACGTCATTTGCGAGTAAAATAGATCGTCAAGTCTATGCCAAATGATCTGAACTAAACTGAAGGAAGATAACTATGTGTCTTAAGCACGTTCATCCTGGTACCAAAATACCTGAAGAAATAAACGTTATTATTGAAATTCCTGCCCACAGTGATCCCGTTAAATACGAAGTGGACAAAGAAAGCGGTGCCTTGTTTGTTGACCGTTTTATGGCAACATCAATGCGTTACCCCTGCAACTATGGCTACGTGCCACGTACACTTTCAGAGGATGGCGACCCGGTTGATGTACTTGTCATGGCACCTTTCCCCTTATTAAGCAGCTCCGTCGTCCGCTGTCGCCCCATTGGCATGTTAAAAATGACTGACGAATCAGGTGAGGATAATAAAATATTAGCTGTACCGATCGATAAGCAATCTACTCTATACCAACATATCCATTCACCTGAGGATATTCACCCCACCATCCTAGCAGGCATCAGCCATTTCTTTGAGCATTATAAAGATTTAGAAGCTAATAAATGGGTAAAAGTAGTGGGCTGGCAAGGTACTAAAGAAGCTCAAATGGAAATTATTAATAGTATAACCCGTTATAAACAAGTCGCATAAAAAATATTAAAGGGGTGTTTCAGTCTAGCGAAAGGTCGGCCTAAAACTGCCGCACACCCAGTTTTGAGATTTGCATTTTAAATATTAGAGGCGCATCATGATTTTCACCAAACACTTACCCAAGCCCCACGCACTACGCAAGCAAATCCTCCTAGCCTACCGCATGGATGAAACCGCTTGTGTTGATTACCTACTGCAGGAAGTGCTTTTGACTGATGAGGCACGCGAACGAATTGACTATACCGCCCGAGAACTTGTAACCGAAGTACGCAAAGAACGTTTACATAAAAGCGGTTTAGACGCTTTTCTTTACCAATACGATTTATCCAGTGAAGAAGGCATTGCCTTAATGTGCTTAGCCGAGGCCTTATTGCGTGTACCCGATAGAGCTACTGCAGCACGACTCATTCGCGATAAAATTTCGCCTGCCAATTGGCAAGCACAAGTTGGCAAAAGTGAATCCTTTTTTGTCAATGCGGCTACATGGGGACTAATGCTCACTGGTAAAATGTTAAATTACCAGACCCTCAATGAGTATAACTTAGGTACAGCCCTTAAAAAACTGCTCAGCCATAGTAGTGAGCCAGTAATACGTGGTGCAGTACGCCAAGGCATGAAAATTCTTGGTCGGCAATTTGTAATGGGACAAACTATCGAAAGTGCCGTAAAACGCGCCAGGGACTATGAAAAACGAGGCTATCGCTTTTCTTATGATATGTTAGGAGAAGCGGCGCGCACTACTCAGGATGCTGAACGCTTTTTTAATGCTTATCTGCACGCTATTCAGATAGTTGGCAAAATTGCAGGAGCAGAAGGCAAAGACATATACACTGTGCCAGGAGTCTCAATAAAACTCTCTGCTCTACATCCGCGTTATGAATTTTCCCAACGCGAACATTGCTTGCCAGCGATCATTGAACGCTTACGAGAGCTGGCTTTACAAGCTAAACATTTCAATATTGGCTTTACCGTTGACGCAGAAGAAGCCGATCGCTTAGAACTCTCACTCGACATAATCCAAGCCGTGTTTACTGATCCACAGTTGCGAGATTGGAATGGTTTCGGGGTGGCAGTACAAGCTTATCAAAAACGAGCTATCCCTCTCATTGATTGGCTAGCTGAATTAGCTCGCCAAAACCATCGTCGTTTAATGCTGCGTTTAGTGAAAGGTGCTTATTGGGATTATGAAATCAAAGACAGCCAAGTTAAAGGTTTATCGGGTTATCCCGTCTTTACTCGAAAGCGCAACACGGATGTTTCCTATTTAGCCTGTGTAAAAAAAATTGCTTCTGCCCAAGATGCATTTTACCCGCAATTTGCTACGCATAATGCTCATACGGTTGCAGCCGTATTAGAAATCATGGGTACCCGCCGTGATTTTGAATTTCAATGCTTACATGGTATGGGATACACCTTATACGATCATCTGGTGCCCCTCGAAAAGAAAAATATTCCTTGCCGCGTCTATGCACCGGTAGGTGGCCATGAGGAATTATTGTCGTATTTAGTCCGACGTTTATTGGAAAACGGTGCTAATACTTCCTTTGTCAATCGTATTGTGGATGCTCAAGCACCCATTAAAGGGCTTGTTGCTGATCCTATTGAAATGGTACGTCATTTCGGCAGCAAACCACACCCATCTATTCCTTTACCAATAGATATTTTTGGCGCAGCACGCCAAAACTCACGTGGGATAGATTTTAGCGATGCATTAGCGCTGGAAAATTTAGCACAAGAAATGACTACTGCAAGCAAAATTTCTTGGGAAGCGGCTCCAACCACCATGCGCAAAACCTCACGTCAACGCAAAGCGATTTCCATTATCGCTCCTAGCAATCATACCCGAATTATAGGCACCGTTTGGGAAGCTGATGCTGTTGAGGTTAATCTTGCCTTACAACGTGCCCATGAAGTAAGTGAGTCCTGGGACCGTTTAGCCATCAATGAGCGCGCTGCTTGTTTAGAACGTGCTGCAGATTTATTTGAACAACATCGAGCTGAGCTGATGACCCTGTTAGTATTAGAAGGTGGCAAATGCTTGCCTGACGCATTAGGTGAAGTTCGCGAAGCTACTGATTATTGCCATTACTATGCACAACAGGCCAAAGAAAAACTCAGCACCCAAACTCTGCCTGGACCTACAGGTGAAAAAAATCAATTACAAATGCACGGCCGCGGCATTATTGCTTGTATTAGCCCCTGGAATTTCCCGCTAGCCATTTTCATTGGCCAAGTAGTGGCAGCACTAGTAGCAGGCAACCCGGTTATTGCTAAACCGGCTAGACAAACACCTTTGATTGCCGCAAAAGCAATCCGATTGTTGCATGAGGCAGGCATTCCAGAAGCGGTGGTACAACTATTGCCTGGCAGCGGTAGCGTGGTAGGTCAAGCACTGATTGCCGACACTCGTGTCAAAGGTATAGTATTTACTGGCTCTACCGAAACGGCACGTTCCATCAACCAAACCTTAGCAAACCGTGAAGGACCTATTGTCCCGCTTATTGCCGAAACGGGTGGGCAAAATGCGATGATTGTTGACTCCTCAGCTTTACTCGAACAAGTTATTGGTGACGTACTTATCTCATCATTTAACAGTGCTGGTCAACGATGCTCGGCATTACGGGTGTTATTCGTTCAGGAAGAAATTGCCGATCGTCTTATTACTTTACTGCAAGGCGCAATGCAGGAGTTACAAATTGGCGATCCTAGCTTACTTAAAACTGATGTTGGTCCTATTATTGACCAAAGCGCTAAAGAGAATTTGGAAAAGCATATTCAATATCTGGATAAAGTAGGACATTTAATTTACCGCGCACCTTTATCTAATACCTCGCAGCATGGGACTTTTTTTGCACCGTGCGCCTATGAAATCCCCAATTTGAGCCTGTTACAACATGAGGTATTTGGCCCTATTTTGCATGTCATTCGTTATGCACGTCGTGATTTGGATCAAGTTATTGCCGCCATAAATAGCACTGGATACGGTCTAACCTTAGGCATTCATAGCCGCATTGATGAGACTGTACGTTACATCCAAGAACGTACCTATGTCGGCAATACCTATGTTAATCGCAATATGATTGGTGCAG
Source organism: Gammaproteobacteria bacterium (assembly GCA_049678805.1). Classification (GTDB taxonomy): domain Bacteria; phylum Pseudomonadota; class Gammaproteobacteria; genus JBAUEV01. Next base: position 11,703 of record JBAUEV010000013.1, on the reverse strand, counting down.
TTGTAGGAGTACAACCTTTTGGTGGTGAAGGGCTTTCAGGCACTGGCCCTAAAGCAGGCGGTCCACACTATTTACCCCGTTTGTGTAACGAACGAACTTTAACCATTAATACTACCGCCACGGGTGGTAATGCATCGTTGTTGACGTTGGGTGATTGAAGAATTTTAGCTAGAGTGATGAGGAACGAATGAAAAAATCATTCAAAAAAATTATTCAAGGTTATCGTGCCTTTAGAAAAAAATATGCGACCGTTAGTAACTCGATCATGCATCGTCTCGCTCATCATGGTCAAAAACCTAAGATCATGGTAATTGCCTGTTGTGATTCACGTGTAGATCCTGCATTAATTTTACAATGTGATCCAGGTGATTTATTTATCGTGCGTAATGTTGCAAATATCGTTCCACCTTATGAAGCAGACGGAGCGCATCACGGCACAAGTGCCGCGCTCGAATTTGGCATCTGTTATTTAAACATAAAAGATCTCATCATTTTAGGGCACAGTCAATGTGGGGGGATAAATGCTTTATTAAATAGTGAACAATTAAAACAAAATGATTTTATTACACCCTGGGTATCACTCATCAAAACAGATACCACTATTATTCAAGATGTAAATGAATTTGCCAAACAGGCACTCACTCATTCCTATCAAAATTGCTTAACATTTCCTTGGATTAAAGAACGTCTTATGAATAAAAAGCTTTTTATTCATTTATGGTTTTTTGACATTAAAGAGGGTGAGATATCCGCTTACTCATTTACTGATGCTGAATACCGGAAACTAACCAGCGATGCTGCTTATCCGCTATAACTATTAGATTTCTTTCCAAACCTTGAGAAACGAGCCAAGGTCGAAGAAAAAATGAGTGAGGAACCGGAGTTGACATAGCAGTCAATGAGGATTCCGAACGAATTTTTTCATAGAGATTGGCCGTTTATCGAGGTTTGGAAAGAAGTCTATTCATTTAATACACCATTCGGCACATGACCAGCAGTCACATGCTCCGCAGCACTTTCACAATGTTCCATTTGATCGTCAAAAAATACATCAGCGCCAAACGCTTGTAAAAACTTCCCTTTTGATAAACCGCCTAAAAAAATAGCCTCGTCAATGCGAATACCCCAGGCACGCAAGGTACGAATCACCCGTTCATGCGCCGGTGCCGAACGGGCTGTTACCAGTGCAGTGCGAATTGGGCAGCTTTTCGGAGCAAAGCGACTTTGAATCTGATGCAAAGCCGCTAGAAAACCTTTGAATGGACCACCCAGTAACGGTTGATGTGCAGCATTTTTTTCAGCATTCGCAAAAGCATCTAAACCACATTGTTGATAAATTCGTTCTGCTTCATCGGAAAACACGACTGCATCACCATCAAACGCAATGCGCAATTCCTCAGAAGGATTACTCGCGGTATTACACGGCAAAATCGTTGCTGCGGCATAACCCTCATGTAATGCACTTTTAACATCGCCTGGATTTGCCGATAAAAATAAATGTGAACCAAAAGCAGAAATATATGGATAAGGGCTTTCACCATTGGTAAAAGCGGCACGTGCAATATCCAGTTTATAATGTTGAATACTGTTAAAGATGCGTAATCCCGTATCGGCACTATTACGCGATAACAAAATGACTTCAACCAGTGGACCATGTTGATTAAGTTGCAAAAACTTGCATACCAATGAAAACGCAATACCGGGCATTAAGATGTTGTTTTCATTAGCGATTTGATATTGTGAGTAAGCCTCAACCCCTACTTGTTCAAAAATCGTATTACTCTCGTCTAGGTCAAACAATGCACGTGAGGAGATAGCGACAATAAGTTTACTAGAAATATCAACTGTCATTAATTAGGGTCTCCAGCCAAACAATATTAAATCACGCTTAATTAAAGCCACTTTCGCATCTTAAAATATTTATAAGGAACTAATGCGGAAAGAATCATTAACACAATAGCAAGGGGATAGCCTATATACCAATTTAATTCGGGTATGTAATGGAAATTCATACCATATATGCTGGCAATTAAGGTGGGTGGTAAAAAAATCACTGCGGCTACAGAAAAGACTTTAATAATATTATTTTGCTGAATATTTATCATACCTAAAGTAGCGTCCAGTAAGAAACTCGCCTTACTAGAAATAAAGCTTGCATGATCGCTAAGTGCATTAATATCTCGACTGATGATTCCTAAACGGGCTTGACAATCATGCTCAAGCTTTGAACCATATGTTCGTGTAAAAAAAGAGACTAAGCGATTAAAGGAGAGGAGGCTTCCACGAACTTTTGCTCCAAGCTCACTATTGGCACCAATGTCTTGCAAAAGTTCTTGAAAATTAACCATTTTTACGTCTCTATTGCTTGAATCTGAGTAAAGAATGTGTTGGGTAATTCTATCAAATTTATCCCCCACATTTTCTAAAATATCAGCAAGTCTATCCGTTACTACCTCTAACAATCCCACCAAAAAATTTTGAGCAAAATGTTCCTTAATATCAATTTTTAATAGCCTAGAAGAGAATAATGTAAAGGGTAACGGTTCGATATAACGAACAGTAATCAGTTGTTTTTCGGTAAGAATAAACGATACCGCGTCATTTTTGGGATTTGTCGAATCAGATTTAGCAATCATCATGGCTGTCATAAACAAGGTATTATGCTCTACATAGAGGCGCAGCCGGGTCGAAGACTCAATCGTTTGAGCTTCATTTCGCGTAGGAATATAAATCTTCAGTTGTTTTTCTACAATAAGTTCTTCACTTTTAGTTGGCGATAACATATCAATCCAAATGACATCCTTAAGAATTTGACTATTTTCCTCGGTAATTGGAACAGATTGAATTCTTGATTGTTTTTCAAAATAAGCGACTATCATATTATTTATCCCTCTCAACCAATTTAGCAGGTGATGAAACTCGGACTCACAATCTCTGCAGGCCATTCACGCCATTGGCTACAGAGCGGAAAATAAAGTCCCAAACGTATAGGACGCTGCATATCCCAAAGCTGCATAGCACACGCATAACCCTGTAACTGCGCTTGGCACTGATGCTGCTGGTCATCAAGAAATGCCACCACATCATTATTTGGCACCGCAGTCTTATAGTCAACTATCCAGCGTGTACCGTCTGCTGTAACAAAAGTACGATCAATCACTAAATGCACAATCTTGTTATTTAACACCGTAGTCAAAGAATATTCACTTTTTGCATCTCGATGCCGGTAATCTAATAACCAACGGCCACGTTGATCTTGTAGAGTACGGGTCAGTGCTATATTAATAGTTTCTAAGGCTCCTTCAAGTTTTGCTGAAGGCATACCTTGTGCAAGTAATGATTTTTGCCAAAATTTTCGGTGTGCCGCAAGCTTATTTTTATCCCACAGCCTTAAATCTTCTTGGCTCATTTTATGTAGCATTTGATGTACCACTTTGCCAATTAATCGCGCTGCAATATCGGACGATTTAGTGGTGAAAACAGTATTGAAAACACAGGGACGTGAAATAAGAGTTTCGCCCAAAGAAGCAGAGATCGGAAAATTCCAATCTACTTTAAGCCGATGCAATGTAGGCATTAAAGGTTTATCAACAACAGAAATAGAACAAGGTTGCGGTATTGTTAACTCCCTATTAAATTCCTGCTTTACCCTAGGCCAAAGCAGTGATAAGAAACTACCTGTCGTGGGTGGTTTTAATTCATTCAAGGATTGATTAACTAATTCGACATTACCTAGCAAATGTAAAGTTTTTCGCGCTCGGGTTGCCGCAACATACAACAAACGAGCTAATTCATAATGATCTTTTTTCTGTTGTTCATTACGTAAGAAATCATAAATGGGATCGTTTTCTATAATTGAATGAATCGGCGCTAAAACCAAATCACTATCTCCTGCTTGCCGTGGTCGTTCCAGCCACATCAACAACTTGTTCTCTTCTTGGCGCTGCCGATGATCTAAACCAGGCAAAATAACACTATCAAATTCTAAACCTTTGGCTTTGTGTACTGTCATCAATTGAATTTGGGCAGTTGTGGTTTGGCTGGGGGTAGCGTATTGAGTGGTTAACTTATCATTCAATAATGATAAATCAGCGACATGACGGGTATTCACCCATTCCTCTAGCAAAGCAAAATAGATTCGTGCATAGTGTAAATCGGCTGCATCGAGCAAACACGCCGGTCCCCCTAATGCCCACCATGTTCCTTCTACCCATTGTCGGGTGTCCTTGCGACCACGTTCCAGCAAAGCAAGCTGCAAAATCGGCACAACCCGTTGCAACCGTTGCTGTGCGTCCTGACTCAAATTAACGAATTCTTGATATCGGCTTATTGTTTGCCATAAAGGTTGAGTAGGTTGCTGATTTGCCAAAATATGTAAATCTGAAAGCGTTAAACCACACCAGGGGGCACGTAAAATAGCTAGCCATGCAGTGCGATCGGCGAGGTGAAATAAAGCACGGGTTAACGCTAATAAATCATCAATTATTGGACGATTATGCAATTTTTCAATTTCGACTGCTTGAAAGTTTACTCCAGAACACTGTAATGCCGGAATAATTGCCTGCAAATGGCTACGGGAACGCACCAATATGCCAATGCTTTCTTGAGGGTATTTTTCGTGTCGATCAGTAATAATTTTCAGAATCTGTGCTGCTTCCTGTTCAGCAGTATTAGTCATTGATGAATAAATAAATACGCCATCATCGCTTACAGAAGGTTTCGCAGCTTCACAGGCAGTATAACGAATTGCACCATGGGCAATGTTTTCAGTTTTAGGAAAAATATCGCTAAATGTGTTGTTAATCCAATCAATTAAGTGTGGATTTGAACGAAAATTTACTGATAAAACTAAGGATTGCACTGGCACCGAACCGATACCTTGATGTCGTGCACGTAAAAATAATCCCACCTCCGCTTGGCGAAAACGATAAATCGATTGCATTGGATCACCCACTAAAAATAAGGTGCGACCATCGTTTTCTTGCCAACCCGCAGTAAGTAATTCTAGCAAGCGAAATTGGGTTAATGAAGTATCTTGGAATTCATCGACTAATAAATGGCGAATTTGATAATCTAAATGCAATGCTAATTGAGTAGGCGCATCTGATTCTCCTAAGGCTTGGATGGCAGCACTCGCAATGCCAACAAAATCCATACCACCTTGCTCTTGGAAAACAAGCTGCAATTGTGCAGCTAAAACAGGTAATAATTCTACTAAGGCATTAACGACTTGCCATTGTGTTTGGGTATAAACCGCTGGTGGTGCTTCGCACAATTCTTGCAGTGCTTGGAAAAAATCTTGATATTGATTTTGTTGTAATTCAGCTAACAAATCCAGCATCGCATGTTTCATGCTTTGATAATTTGAGTTTTTATCTGCAGGAAATCCTTCCTTTTTAGTAACTTGCTTACGCAAGCGATGTTCTTTAGTTAATAAAAATTCCGCCAAAGCACACCAACGTGCTTGCTCAGCAACGGTTAATGGCGGAAATTCATTTAATTCACGACAAACGACTAACGGATGTTCTTCTGGTAACTGCGATGCTGCAAAACGTACTAGCATCAAAAAAATCGGTTTTAAATGTTCAGGAAAAAACTGCGCGCAATTTTGTATGCGTTCTAAAATAATATTAGCTAACCCTTGTTGTAAAATATCTCGTAACGTGTTGGTGTTTGAAGCATGTAATAGGTGTGGTAACCATTGATCGCGGTGTGCCAACATATCCATTAATAACTTTTCAGTATTAGCGTAATGATTATCTAAATGACTTAATAGAATTTCTAACGATTGGGCATAGGATTCTTGACCACTGAAATTATTTAATAATGTCTGTACAGCCTGGCGATAGCACTCTTTAGCATCCAGTAATACTTTAGGCTGGGTACCTAATTTTGCTAATAATGGCATTTGTCGCACCAGGCCGAGGCATAAAGCATCAATGGTGTTAATACGCAGACGATTGGGGTTTTGCAGCAAATTCCAGTTTAAGGTTTGGTCGCGTTGTAATACAAGCTGCGCTAATTGTTGAGTTTTTGTAGCGTGCGCTGCAGTAGCAGGTGCTATATCGGCTGCTTTCTGTAAGGCTTGCAAGACACGATCTCGCATTTCTGCGGCGGCTTTGCGGGTAAAAGTGATGGCAACGATTTCTTCGGGTGCTTGTTGTGCATTGGCTAATAGCACGAGATACCGTTGGACTAATAATTCAGTTTTGCCTGAACCTGCTGGTGCTTGCACGATAAACGAAATATGTGGATCAAGCGCCTGTTCACGTTGTGGTTGGTCAGCCAATAGTTTCATAAAGAGTGCTCTGCTTCAAGGCTACGCCGGCTCATCCGCCTCCAAGGAAAAGAGAATTATTCGCTTCTCCTTAATCATTTACATCTGTCGAACGCGGCAAAATGTTTGTAAATCACATTGTTGGCAGGTTTTAGGTTGTTCTCTAGGGTCTACCAGCGCTTTCCCCTCGGAGAAATCTTGCGCTAATTGTTGTAATTTATTGCGCCAATCTTCAACAAGTAATGGCCAATCAGCACGTATCTCAACATTTTTATTGGCAATTCCTTGGTCGTGTTCCGTAATGCCCTTAAATTGCAATTTCCCAGCCCGTACTTGGGCAAATAGCAAGCCTTTTATTTTATCACTATTAATAACTGCATATAACGGTAATTGAGGTTCTTCTGGACGATCATCAAACCAATCACTTACTGAAACATTTTGTCCAGTTTTATAGTCAATAATTATTTGGCTACCATCAGGCAATTCGTCAATACGATCTAAGCGCAAGCTGAGTGCTAATCCTGAGAATACTATCGCTTGAGTTTGCTCATGTGCCAATACTTTGAACGGCTCGCGTTGCTTTTCTAATGTTAGCCATTCTTGTACTAATTGTTGTAAGCGATGTGCTTCTAATTTTAGGTAATGAGCTGCCAATCCAAAGGGATGTTTTTTCATAAATTGCTGTAATGCTGCGGTAACAGCATTAGCTACAACTTCATTAAGTTCGAAGGAAGAAAGTTGTTGTAATTGCGCATGATCTTGTATGTTTTGCCAAACATTCATTAATGTAGCATGCACTAAGGTACCACGTTGACGATTATCTAAACCAAATTGTGGAGTTGGAATCGCATGGGCATGTAATCGGCATATAGCAAATGCTCGCATTGGGCAAGCCGCTTGATGTTTAAGAATCTCCGCGCCACCTTTGATCTTTTCAAATGGAGTAACCAGGGGTGCAGTATCATTCTTCCAAGTCTCTAAAGCCCGTTGCGCAAAAATAGTTTCTGCCAAAAAATGGATTTGCAAGTTTAGTCTGGCGGGAGTAGTTATATCATAATTAATAATGAGCGGGCTGGCCTGTAAAGTGTAATCATCCGTTTTTTGAGGATAGCTGAAAATAACTTGCGGCGCACTGTTGGCAAGTTGTTGCGTTAAATGCTGGTAAAACCGCAGCTCATGCTCCCCATTGGCTTTGGGCATTGCTAAGCGTTGCTGTAATGCCATGGGCAATAACGGATTAGGCGTCAAAGGTAGCGGCCAGCTTCTGTCCGATAGCCCCATGACCCATAGTGCATCAAACGTTAAGCCACTCGCCTCAAATTGACCTAAAATTTGCACCGGTGTCTCCGGGGTTTCAGGCTGAAATAATACTGAACCTGCCAAATGGTTGAGATGATGTAATGCGGATTGTAAGTTGATGTGTCTTAATATCGAATCTAAGCCGCTAAATTCGTCTAACAACCCCTGCCAACGTTGTTCTATTTGATATTCGGCACTGTCTAACGTACGGTCGCCTGGCCAACCTAAACAATTTAATTGGTTTTGGAAAATTTCACTCCATTGACTGGGCAATTGTGTCTTTTGTGTTTGACTGTTCGTCTGGAGAAATGCCCTTACTTGTGTTATCCACCTCGGGCAGTGATGAGCAGTTGTCGTTTGTTGTGCTAGAGCAAAAGTATCGCGAACCGTTAAACGTAATTTAATTGTGTTTCTTCTTAATTCTAAATCCAATGCTGCACGTGCTTCAGCTTCTTGTAAACCACCTCCTAAAAAAGGTGAACGCAATAATTCACTGAGCGTAGTAATATCTGTTTCATAAAAATTTAAAGTTAATGTTTGTAGTGCGTCGTGTACCATTGGATAATTTGCCAACCATTTGCCAACAGAAATATTAAAAGGCAAATTCGTTTTATCATTGCCAGGCAATAACACACTCGGTACAAATACTTCACTAAAAATTCTATTCACGGCATCGCGTAAATTGCTTAATTCGGGCACAATGCAAGCAATTCGCTGTTGTGGATTAGCTTGCCAGAGTTGTTTCGCCCAAGCTGCCATATGATAAATTTCTTGTTCAGTATCTAATAATCCTATACGAGATACATTCGCAACGGATTGCAACATTCCGCTCTTCTGCTCTAGTTCTCGTATTGGTTCTTTTTTAGCATTTTCATGGAACAACCTCACTCTTGGTTGAGTTTGAGTTAGCAATTGCTCAACTTGAACATATTGCTGAATGATGTCTAACAATCGTTGTTGTTGTGGAGTAAATAAATCAAAACCGGCCAATAAAATGCGTTTTTTAGACAAACGAAATGACTGTTGCGTTAAGGATTGAGTTAATTTGGTTGTCAAGGTTGCATGATCTAACCAGTGTTCTTGGCAACAAAGTTGGAGAAAAGCTTTAGCCCAAACAATAAAAATCAGAATATTTTCATCAGCAAAATGAGTTAAATCATCGAGGGTCAAATTCCATTTTTGCAGCAATTTCCAAGCTTCTTTAGCATTTTTAGCAATGTCTGAGATTTGCAATAATGGTTCATTGCTTATTTCACAGATGACTTGTTCCCACGCAAGTTGTTCTTGAAAATCGTTCAAAATAATCCTGCTATCGACACCCCATTCCTGCCAACAGCGCTCGATCCAAGTTTCCCAGGGTAAAATATCTATCGTTTCCCAAATGATTTTTCCTTGCTGAAATTGATACTCGTCATAATGGGTACGTAGATGATGGGCTAATCTACGACTGCCGGTAAGCACTGTGGCTTGACTGTCAAGCGAAAATAACAGGTCGCCGAATTGATTCAAGGTTTTATCCCGTTGGTGAACATCCTAAACAAATCGAGTTAACTTTTCACGCAATTCGTTAGATAATGGTGTTGATTTATTCTGCCGATAATCGAACCAAACGACTACTGTAGAACCATCGGCATAAATAATATTAGGTTGCTGCTCAACTTCAATTTCATAATAAACAGTAAAGCTGCTGCGTCGAAGTGTGCTGACATATATTTTAATTAACAAATTAGCCGGATAAATAAGCGGTTTACGGAAATTACAGGTTGCCGATGCAATGATAGGACCAATTTTTGGATTAATTAACTTTGCTCCTAGTGAGTACCACCACGCAACTCGCGCTTCGTCAAAATAATTGAAATAAGTACCATTATTAACATGGCCGAAATTATCCATATCAGTCCAACGCATGGGAAAGTGTACAATGTGCACTAATTGGCGTTCAACTGCTGGTTCTTGGAAATCTGAATTTAATTTCATCATATTAAGACCTCTTTGCAGCGACTTGTCAGTAAACAATATTCTGCCACGGGCTTGCCAGCTATTAAATGTTGTTGGATAATTTTTTCCAGTACTTTGGGTGTACAGGAGTGATACCATACTCCTTCGGGGTAAACAACGGCGATAGGGCCTCGTTGGCAAACCCGCAAACAATTGGCTTTAGTACGAAAAATTTTGCCTAAACCAGTAAGTTTCAGCTCATCCAAACGTTTTTTTAAATATTCCCACGCTTCTAAACTAACTGTTTTATCACAGCATTTAGGATCAGTTTGATCGCAACACAGAAAGATATGCCGTTTGATTCTGCCAATCCCTAAAAAATCAAGTTTTTGCTGTAATGTTTCATCTATTTTTTCTAAGGACATATTCAAACTCTAACAGTTTTAAAAAAATACTATGATACTTTGTAAGCTGGATAATGCATTAGCAGCATCCAGGGTTTTTAGTGGTCAAATTGACTCCGCAATACTGCATAAAGTGGCTACAGGATTTCCGATGCAGTTAATTCAGGCAATGGAGTTATTACGGGTGAATAAAAAATTTTTCGATAACCATAGTACAAAAAACCACTGATAATGCCAGATAATAAAGCTAATGCAAGAGGGACAATAATGAAAACTCGCAATAATAGAGGCAACATAGCAACGACAAAGATAGTTTCAAAACTAATGACAGAACCACTCAGCAAATAACCAACTATAACACTCAACGGTAACATTAGAATTCCGCACAGACCACCTACTGCCATTAAACGATAACTACTATTAAACAATTTGCGATGATTGCAAAATAATAACAGAACAAAAATGGTTAGCATCGCAGCTAAATAAAATGATATTCCTTGACGCCATTTCTCAGCCAAGGTATGTGTGGATAGCAGTTTTTGACCAAAGTCCATGCCAAAATAAGCCATTGCTAATAATGTGCCTATCCCAATAAAAATTACTGCAAATAGCATGGCACAGATTAATGAAGTTGAAATTTTATTCAGTATCTTTTTCATGCGAAAGTTTCCTCCAAGTTTCAAAGCCGCCCTCAAGACTAAAAACATCTACAAAACCTTGATTAGCCAAATAATGGGCAACATTTTGACTGCTATTACCATGATAACAATAAACTAATACTGGCCGATTTTTATCGGCTGTCGCTGAGAATAAAGCGAGATTATCACGTGTTATATGTTGAGCACTGGTAATGTGTCGTGCTTCATACGCTTCCTTATCTCGCACATCCAATAAATATAAATCAGTATTTTTTAGTAACTCTTGCGCTTCTGCAAGTGAAATTCGTGTAAACATATCGTTATCGTAATGATGTTTAATAATTGGTAAAATTTAGCTATAAATCATTAAAAATCGGTTAATCATTAAATTCAATTGTTCTGGCACTTCCAACGTTGCCCAATGCCCAGAACCTACCACTTTTCCCGAAACCACATGTGGGCAAAATTCACGGAAAGCGCTTTCCGAACAAAGTGGCTCACTGGACTCAACCAGCAAAGTAGGCATTTTACAACGGATAATCTTTGCTTGGCAGGTTTTATTCCATTTCAGTAAATTTTCAAAGGAGGAAGCAAATGCTTGTTTAGTTGTCATTTTTAAAGCTTTTAGTGCAAGTTGTTTATTAGACTCGGTTGTGCTAAAAAACATTGAATCCGTTAAAGATTCTACAAAATTTTCTTCCTTCGGATTTCTAAGATCTTCGATATAGTCTTGCAATAGCTGTATTTCATAGCGTCCTAATAAACTCGCTGGATCAAGTAACACCTGATGTGATACCAACTCCGGAGCAATGTTGGCTAGTTCAATGGATATACTACCACCTAGCAATAAACCTACGACGATGGCTCGTTGAATTCCGTTTTCTCGGCATAAAAAAAGAATATCTTTGGCAAATTCTTCTATTGTATATTCTTGTTTAGGTTTATCACTTTCGCCGTGACCACGCAAGTCCATGTTCAATACACGGCCAAATTGCGCTAAATATTGTGCTTGTGCCTCCATAAACTGGTGATTACCACCGGTACTATGGATAAGTACGAAGTTCCGGTCCCCTTTCCCGGTTATTTCGTAACTTAATTGCACACCCTCTCGTGCTATCTTCATAATTTGCTATCCCTTAAGTTATTG
>JBAUEV010000012.1:0-2808 GCA_049678805.1 Gammaproteobacteria bacterium | reverse complement strand
GACTTAAATTCATTAAGCCATGCTTCGTGCTGATTGGGTTCTATAAATTTAAGAAGTTCTTGTAGTGCATATTTAGCATCTGCTAATAAAGCCACTTCCGTTTCAACGTTTTTATTAATTTCGGCCGGATCAATTTCAACATGAATTATTTTTGCCTGTTTAGCGTAATTACTTAAATTTCCTGTAACACGATCATCAAAACGCATGCCTATAGCTATTATGACATCGGCTTGATTGGTCAATAAATTGGCGCCATAGTTACCATGCATGCCAAGCATTCCAATATACCAGGGATGATCTGTAGGGAATGCTGATAAACCAAGCAAAGTACAGGCAACGGGAATTTGGGCTTTATCAACTAATTGCAAAAGTTCTTGTTCGGCTTTTGCTATTAATGCCCCATGTCCAACTAATAAATAAGGCTTTTTAGCTTGATTTATCAGTGCCGCAGCACGCTTTACTTGCTCGGTATCAAGTGGGCTTTTTCTTACTAGATGCTTGGGTGGCACATATTTCTGATAGGAAAAATCCAGCTTCTCAATTTGAGCATTTTTAGTAATGTCAATTAAAACCGGACCTGGCCTACCATTTTGCGCAATATAAAATGCCTTGGCCATAATAGCAGGAATTTCAGCCGCATGCGTAATTTGATAATTCCACTTGGTGGCTGGTAACGTCATACCGATGATATCTGCTTCTTGGAAAGCATCAGTTCCTAAGAAATTCTTGCTTACTTGTCCAGTGATGCAAACCAGCGGTACTGAATCCAACATCGCATCAACGATGCCGGTGATTAAATTGGTAGCGCCTGGACCTGAAGTTGCAATACACACTCCCACTTTTCCAGAGGCGCGTGAATAGCCTTCTGCGGCATGTACGGCGCCTTGCTCATGGCGTACTAAAATATGCCTGAGTTTCGCATGTTTATCGTGGAGTGCATCATAGGTCGGCATAATTGCGCCACCTGGATAGCCAAATAATAAATCAACACCTTCCTGTATTAAAGTTTCTAATAAAGCACTAGCGCCAGTCATTTCCATAATATTTACCTTAACATTTGTCTAAAACAATAATAATTTTTAAGGATAAAAAAAACCCCGCAGCTCTTGTGAGGGGCGGGGTTTTTCCTAGTTAGTCTTTTTCTAAGACATAAACCCGCACCTCATGGTAATAATAAGCACCACGAGAAGGTGAAGAATGAGGGCAACTATGTTCTTAGAGGCTTTAATCATTAACATCCATTAAGTGAGGTTGATAAGCACAAACATAATATACTACTTGGAAGTAGCCTGTCAAAAATGATATTTAATTTATTGACCTGATGGTTAACAGGTGCAATAGTCATTATTCTTCTTGCAAATACTGCAATTTATCAGCAACATCTTTCCATTCATCAGCATCAGGCGGACCATCTTTTTTTACAGCGATGACTGGCCATTTCTTAGCAAGTCTGGCATTGAGTTCGATAAAGGGTTTTTGCTTTTCAGGAACATCTTCTTCAGCAAAAATGGCGTCTACTGGGCATTCCGGCACACAAAGGTTGCAATCTATACATTCATCAGGATCAATTACCAACATGTTGGGCCCTTCGCGAAAGCAATCTACTGGGCATACCTCAACACAATCGGTGTATTTACAACGAATACAGCTTTCAGTTACTACAAATGTCATGGACTGCCTCTTATTTATCAGGGGATGTTACCCAAAATCTGATTATAAATTTTACCACAAAGGTTTTATACTGCCATTCTCCTAAAGCTATCTTCAGCCAGCTAATCGCCACATTTCCTCCGAACAACAAGCACATTCGCTAATAGAGAACCCGAAATCGGCTCTCCCCGCAAGTTTTTTAAAATTTTAATAAGGCAATTTTGTCGCAAAATACAAGCACTATTCCTGATTGGCTGGTTTAGTGTATAATAAAAAACGATTTAGCAACGGCGATAGTAGTGATAGAAATATGTTAAAGCCAGAACAAGTTCAGTGCTGGATCGAGCAAGGACTGCCCGGTGCGCGCGCTACGGTAATAGGGGATGGTCATCATTTTGAGGCCGTTATTATTCACGCGGAGTTTGCGGGAAAAACCCTGATACAACAACAACGTATAGTCCATGCTGCATTAAAGGATAAAATGCACATGATTCATGCGTTGTCCATGCGTACTTTGACGCCTGAGCAGGTGTGAAACTGTAATTGTAGATGTGAGGTAGTTATGCAGGTTGAAGAACGCATTAAGAAGCAATTGAAAGATCATGCTGTAGTGCTTTATATGAAAGGCACGCCGGAAGTGCCACAATGTGGTTTTTCGGCAAGGGCGTTACAAATTTTAAAATCCTCTGGAATCAAAAAATTTAAAACCTATAACGTGCTCGAAGATGATGAGTTGCGTGAGGGTATCAAGAAATATGGGGATTGGCCGACATTGCCACAACTTTATGTGCGTGGTGAATTGGTTGGCGGCAGCGATATTCTCAAAGAACTTTATGAGAATGGCGAACTGAAAAATATTCTTAATGAAGACTAAGCTTATTTATAATAATCTGAACTTCATATTACATCATATATCTAGTTAAATAAGAATTTGTCTTAACAACGAAGGCTGGCATGCAGAAAAATATTCAGGCATGAAAAAGAGCCTGCTCGAAACCCCGCTGCATTGACCGCATATCTTTATACACAATTATATAATTTTGCTATTTTGCTTATAAAGATATAAAAAATTACTAACTCGTAGTGCTGAGGAATGGATCTAGCGATCAAGTCGGCGTTGTTGCATAAATTGGCTTGTTAACAATGATATGGAAGAAC
>JBAUEV010000011.1:0-3949 GCA_049678805.1 Gammaproteobacteria bacterium | reverse complement strand
TCGGAGAATACATCCCTGTATTCTACGGTCTTCCAACGACACCCACACGACATTCTTACCTAACGACCTTAATTTATAAGAAATATGCAACAACGCCGAACGAGTCGCGGCACGTAGGCTGGGACTGAGCTATTACGTAGCAAGTAGGCTTAATTTTTATAATAGAAAGGTGGGCACGTAATGCTCTGCCCACCTTATGATTGATAACTCTTTAAAGATTTTGCTTCGTAATAATTGTAAATCTTCTTTGGTCTTGACTCTGTTCAGATTCAGTCGGACGTGCATAAACCAAGACTACATGGGTAATATGGGGCGCCATCAACGCGGCTGGAGTTGCCCTAAAAACCCACTCTTCATAACCAGGGGCACCCATTTGTGGATTTTGACTTTGGTAAAACTTATGGCGAACGACATTAACCAGATTGACATCACATTTTTTTAAAAACCAAGAATAGCCCGTTGAAGGATTGGACGGTAGACGTAATTTAAATTCGGGAGCATTTTGTCTTACGTAAATTGTAGTAGCAGGATTGGAAAAAGTATTCTGCGACATGTTGGGCTGATTAGTAGATTGAGCTGGGTTAGGGTTATTATTCATATTATCTTGTGCAGCATAACCTACACTTAACCCACTCAAACAAGCAACAAACAATAAATATTTGAATCCTTTCCGCATGTTATCTTCCTCATAGAAATAAAAAATGATCGTTTCGTTTAAAGCACATGTTGCATTCAACTAAAGAACAACATGGCTTCGCTCTGTGCTAGCAAAATAAGGCAACAACCATTATCACGCATGCAGGGAACGGGGTCAATATGGATAATATAGCCTTGATGCAGAATAGCGGAATCAAAAAAATCCTTATTTTAATAAAAAAACCCCGGATTCCGCTTACGCTTCATCTGGCTACATTTGAAACCTACCAATTAAACAATGTACCATCCAATTTACGCGCAATAGGTAAATAAGCGCGTTCGTAAGGGTATTTAGCGGCCAATTTCTCATCGAAATCAACCCCAAGACCCGGCGCATCTTTGACATTCAAATAGCCTTTGTCGAAATAATAATTATGAGGGAATACTGCATCAGTTTCCGCTGTATGCCGCATGTATTCTTGAATGCCGAAGTTGTTAATCGTCAAGTTGAAATGCAATGCTGCAGACATCGTAATTGGCGAAACGTCAGTGGGACCATGACACCCCATACGTACATTGTAAAACTCAGCAAATCCGGCAATTTTCTTCATATGACTAAGACCACCACCGTGCACAATAGACATTCGCAAATAATCAATTAATTGCTCAGTAATTAAAATATGCGCATCCCAAGCCACGTTAAAAACTTCCCCCACGGCCAAAGGCGTAGTAGTGTGCTGCCGAATTAAGCGAAAACCTTCTTGCAATTCAGCTGGAACAGTATCTTCCAACCAGAACAAATGATAGGGCTCTAATTCTTTCCCCAAACGGCCTGCTTCAATCGGAGTAAGACGATGATGGCCGTCGTGCAACAAATGCGGGTCATCACCGTATTGATCACGCACAGCTTTGAAAAGTTTAGGTATATAGTTGAGATATTTTTCTGTTGACCAACTTCCTTCATGGGGTAAACCTTTTTTCGCTGGCTCATAAAATAATTTGTCCTTTGCTACACCGTAAGTATCATCTAAACCAGGTACCGCAGACTGACAACGAATGGCGAGATATCCCATTTCAATGTATTTGCCCACCTGGTCTACTGTTTCAGCAATATCTTTACCATTTGCATGGCCATAAACCATTACACCTTTACGTGAACGCCCACCTAATAAGTTATAAATAGGAGTGTTGAGCACTTTGCCTTTGATATCCCACAAAGCCATATCCACCGCGGCAATGGCAGCCATGGTTACAGGCCCACGACGCCAATAGGCACCCCGATAAAAATATTGCCAAATATCTTCAATTTCACGCGGATCACGACCAATTAAGCAAGGCACTAAGTGATCTTGTAAATAAGAAGCAACAGACAGTTCACGACCATTTAACGTTGCATCACCCAAACCATAGACCCCTTCGTCGGTGTAAATTTTAAGAGTAACGAAATTACGTCCTGGTGAACAGACAAACACTTTTGCATCAGTAATTTTCATCTTTATCTTAACCTCATTACGAAAAACACAACTTTTCTATTGACGTTTCCACTCAGCAATTTTGTTGCGACCAATAACCGGGTATTGTTCAACATCACATATTGAACCGCTAACCGGTGCTGAATCCTCTGAAATCCAGAACAAAGCGTGTCTGGCAATATCCTGAGGGGCCAACAATTTACCCGAAGGTGCAAATACCACTGGTACATGCTCATACCAATCCTCTGGTAAACCTTCGCGGATTTTCAGACGAATTTCATTATCGGTGGTCGTCCAACCGACATTCAGTTGATTGACACGAATTTTTTCAGTTCCTAATGCATCTGCCAAATTGCGCGTCATAGTCGCCAACCCACCTTTACTGATGGAGTAAACGAGCAAATCAGGCTGACCACAGTAAGCATTGATGGAACCAATGTTTAATATAACACCACCTGTGCCTTGTTGGCGGAAGTTCTGTACGGCTGCACGAGTAATCAACAATGGCGCGCGCAAATTAACTGCAACCAAATGGTCAAACATCGCAGCATCGCTAGAGTCAATATTGCTGCGTGTGGTTAATGCAGCATTATTAACAACACAATGAATAGCACCAAAACGTGCAACAGTTGCTTTCACTAGAGCATCGCAATGCACGGGGTCAGCAATATCCAACATGACGTAGTCGCTAGCGTCTTTTAATTCTCGGCAAATGGCTTTAGCGCGCTCTTCATTACGACCATGCAGCATCACTTTCGCCCCTTCAGATACACACTGCCGTGCAATAGCTTCGCCTATCCCAGTCGTAGCGCCCGTTACTAATACAACTTTATTTTTCAATAGCATGGAACACTTACCTACTTACTTTCGATTAATGTACAATAAGGATGGCTACTTTTTCACATAATCAAGTGAATATCAATACTAGAAAAAGGTAACAATTTATGCTAGCAACCTGTATTTGGAGTGGTCAAAACGTGTTAGGTGAGGGTCCATTGTGGGATCATCGCGACCAATTATTATACTGGTTAGATATTGCCAAAGCGGAATTACACTGCTTTGATCTGCCTGCCAATAAGCATCGGGCGTGGCAAATGTCGGAACCCATTTGTTGTATTGGCTTGCGTGCCGAGGGTGGTTTTATCGCTGCATGGAAAAGTGGTTTTGGTACTATTGAATTGCCGAGTGGTAAGTTTAATAAACTCACCCTATCTTTGTCCGCGGCTCAAGGAACTATGTTTAATGATGGAAAAGTAGATCACCAAGGGCGGTTTTGGGCAGGCACCAAAGATTTGCTGGAACAAAAGATGCTTGGCAGTCTTTACTGTCTGAGCCCAGATGGCTTGATTAAAGAATTAGACCATGGGTTTACGGTATCGAATGGCATCGCGTGGAGCTTGGATAATAAGACTCTTTATTTTACGGACTCGCCTGCACGCACGATTTATCAATATGATTTTAACCCTGCAACGGGAGACATCAGCAACCGTCGTGTATTTGTTACGGTAGCGAATGATGCGGGCTATCCGGATGGTTTGACGATTGATAGTGAAGGATACCTTTGGGGAGCGCATTGGGGCGGTTGGCGAGTTACGCGCTACAAACCGACTGGGCAAGTTGATCGGGTAGTTGAAATGCCGGTTGAGCAACCCACGAGTTGCTGTTTTGGTGGCGAAGACCTAGACATATTATTTGTAACATCGGCGAGCCGTGATTTAACCCCGGCGCAACTTGCACGTGGTCGACAAGCAGGCGGGCTATTTACACTTCATCCTGGTGTTAAAGGTTTACCAGAGCCGTTGTTTGTAGGTTAATTAAAATAACTTCGGCATCGCTTCTTT
>JBAUEV010000010.1:0-5068 GCA_049678805.1 Gammaproteobacteria bacterium | reverse complement strand
GTTTCTTATATCTTCGCACCATTCATAACCAATCTGACTGTCGCCATAATGCGCCATGAGTTCTGCTAACGACATTAATGTACCAACAGCTTCATTAAATTGGTTAAAAGGGTCTATCTCCTTTTGTGATGCGACCCATAACCATCCCTTTAGTGCGTCCGTAATTGTAGCTCGATAAGGCTTGATGGTTTGTTGCAGGACATCGGCTTCTGCATTTAAGTTATAGTGTCGTAATGTTTGTATTCCTTGATCTAATTCGCTTAACAATTTTTTAATCTTTATTAGATAATTCTTTTTGGCAAGTTTTTTTTCTTCGTCAAGATTTTTTTTATATTCTTGAGATAAAT
Source organism: Gammaproteobacteria bacterium (assembly GCA_049678805.1). GTDB lineage: Bacteria > Pseudomonadota > Gammaproteobacteria > JBAUEV01. The sequence continues at coordinate 4,721 of JBAUEV010000010.1, read as the reverse complement.
CTTTCAATTGTTGATTAATAATATCTTTTACTTGTAAATACCAAGTGCGCAAATGAGTCACAATAAAGTCATTTTCGATTATGGTAATTCTTTCTACAGCCGCCATCGTATCTGTTTTTGTTTCTTGCGCTAACTGTAAAGCCCAACATGCATAGCCCATTGCTTCTGAATGTTTTCCAAAAGCTTGAAATTGGATACTAAATGCAAGACAAATCCTGATGATATTTTTCGGATATTCTTTAGTGATCCCCGTTGACACCATTTCAATGTTTTTTTCTTCATCCATTTGCTCCTTATAAAGCAGATGCTTTAAACACTGCGTTAGAGTTTTGATTTTTATATCATCAATTTTTGTTCGAACCATTAATTGATAAAAACATTCCAACATCTTGTCAATGTCTGTAGGAGAAAGAAAACTTGCGAGAGACACCTTTTGCTGTTTAAACAAAAGAATAAAATCGCCTAGGTCAGAGTCTGAAAGTTCAGTCTTTACCTCCCGTGTTGTCAACTTAACAAATAATTCATTCAGAACGCTTCGCCAATTCGCCACATGTGACGCTACTTCTTTCGGTACTTCTGGTGATCTTTCTGGTACCTTAAGATGAGTTGAATGAGAGCCTGAGAACTTGCTATTATTATTTGATTTACGAAAACTCTGCATAAGACGACTTCCTTAATTTTTCCCGCGAGAATTAACGATTAGTAGCCTTTGGTCCCATAGAGGATCCAGCTTGCGGTTCGGAAGATGCTTGTGCTCCTGGAGATGAGGAGGAAGATGGCGCTACTGGCGGTTGAGATCGAAATAATTTGCTTAATGGCCAGCCTATTAGTGATGCAAACGAGGGCTTTGCTGGAGGCATAGGTTGTGCAGGTGCTGGTAGAGGCATAGGTTTTGCAGGTAATGTTAGAGGTACTTCCGTTAAAGTGTTTTGTAAATAATTTGTGTAAGTCAATTGTACATCGGGCGATTGAAATTCAGGTCTTGCCTGCAATAACTCATGTTCAGCTTGGGAAAGCCCAAGTCCGCGGTTCGAAAATTCTTGCACTACTTGATTTTGTCCCTTTAGTATTGCCTCAAACAAAGGAGACTCTTCAGCCTGATTTAAAGCTGAAGGATTAGCGCCTCTATCTAAGAGAAAAGCAGCAGTGATTGCTTGACGTTTTGCTATATCAGCATTCAACGGGATACGCCCCGCAGCAGCATGCAACGCGGTACGCCCTTGGAAGTCTTTGGCGTGCAAGTCTGCACCTTGTTCTAATAGCCAGGTAATCGCTGTTATATTACCGACGTAGGCGGCTGTATTGAGTGGCGTACGTTGATGATTCTTATCGAGCGCATGAATATCAGCCCCATGCAGTTTTAATAACCCAAGTAGTGAATGTGTTCTTTTGCCTTCATCCCGACGCATTGCTAGATGAATAGGCAACTCACCATTATCGGTCGGGATGTCGAATATGTTTTTGTTTTTGAGAATAGTACATAACAAACCTTCAACAATCGGATACTGCACATATTCACAAACCAAATGAAACGCATTACGTCCTATCGTATCTTTTCTTGTACCGACAAAATTCATTAGAAGCTCTCGTTCCTCATTAGATGCTGATGCGAGTATTTGGTAAATATCACGCACATTTCCCTGGTAACAAGCTTGCAAAAAATTTTCATATTTATCAATGGTTTGTATCGTTTGTTCTCGTTCGTGACGAATGACGACAAGTTGTTGCTCTACAGCTTTCTGGTGGTCCACATAGGAAAGATTAAATTCGTCCTTACTTTCTGTGAGTTCGATTAAGAGTTGCTCAATCCAGGCTACCTCGTTTGTCAAGTCCTCTTTTAATTGTTGTAAAGAATGTTTGCCTTCCAAGTGAAAGGAACGATAGAGCTCCATTTCATTAGAAAGCCGTGCGAGCAAACGTTCCATTTGTGCCTGGTTGTTAAGGGGAATCTTTAGATCAATAAACTGCTGCTCTTTCTCATCATAAAAAAACAGGACTCTATTAAGCAATTCTTTAAACGATTTTTTACAATCAACTTCTAATACATTGAGTTGCTTATTGTAATATTGATAAGCATTTGAAAAATCAGAAGAACTTGGTTGTTCAAGAACCGAAGCGATGGTTGTTAATTGTATATGCAGCACTTCGGCACGACGTGCTAACCAATATTGTTGCTCGTCCATTGGCAATAGTACTTGTGCATGTTCTACATCGCGTTGCAAAAGCAATTTTTGAATTTTTTCAATTTGTGCGCTGAATTGATTGTGCGTTGAGGTTGGTAACATATGAAACTCTCCTTGGTTGTTGATACTCGATAAAGTTTTTAAACTTTATGGTTTAATTTTGTGTTTAAAGTACTGTAATTACTCGAGTTAACCAGGATGATGCTTCTTCGCTAAACGTAAATGAAGTAGCAAGTGCTGGAGTTGGAAGTAGTAATTAAAGCAAATCCTTCATAATTTTTTTAGTTGTTTTTCTTGCTTGAGCTAACAATTTTACTAAAAGGGAGGGGTGAATGATTTAAATTTAATGAAGTATACCAAATACTGCGAACCTTTTGTAAAGAAAAAAGTGTTGCAGCGCTTTAGTGAAATCAAGTGCTTCGTTACTGGCTTATTATTGATAGCAAGTTGCTGTTTGTAACATAAGATCAATTCGCGCTTGACTTCTAGCGTACCAATATGAATAATAATACAAAATATTGATTTATTATTCACATGGATCGGGGTTGTCATGCGGCAACAAAGCACCTTTGCACTTACTGGTAGCAATGAGCTCCTTCATCATCCATTCGCAAATCGAAAAGTACTTCAACCACGTCATTTATTAACCGGTGAAGAATTAAAACTGGATGAAATCAAGTTAATTTTGCATTGGACTAAATTATGCAAAAAAGCACGCCAGCAAGGGCAGTTGCTTTCTCATTTAGTTGGACAACATCTGGCGCTGTTATTCGATAAACCTTCATTGCGTACCCGATTTAGTTTTACTGTGGCAATGCGTGAGTTAGGAGGGGATGTGATTGAAAGCCTTGCTGATACTCGAAAAAATGAAGCCCCTGAAGATCAAGTGCGAGTTTTAAGTGGCTATTGCCACGCTATTATGATGCGTACCCATGACGATAGCATTCTGCAGCAAATGAGTAACGTTGCTACTGTGCCCATTATTAATGGCTTGACGAATTTACATCATCCCTGCCAGGTTTTAGCAGATTTATTCACTTTAACCGAATTATTTGGCAAACTTGATGGGCTGACGCTTTGCTATATTGGTGACGGCAACAATATTTTGCATAGTTTGTTGTTACTAGCGCCGATGATGAGTATTACTCTGCATTATTGCTGTCCACCTACGCGCGGTCCAAATGAAAAAATCTTGGCGCGTGCTAAGGCACGTACGACACAACATCCACAACGGATTCAAGCTTACCAAACAGTTAGTGCAGCAGTGCATAATGCACATGCCGTCTACACTGACGTCTGGACTAGCATGGGGTTTGAAGACTGCCGCGCAGAACATTTATTCACTGATTTTCAAGTCAATGAAACGTTAATGAAAAAAGCGCATCTTAATGCAGTTTTCATGCATTGTTTACCAATGGAGCGTGGTAAAGAGGTGAGTGAAACACTGCCCGATCATCCGTGTTCCGTGATTTTTCAGCAAAGCGAAAATCGGCTACATTTACAAAAAGCATTGTTACTTTATTTATTAAACAAATCATTATAGTGAGTAGTTAAGTATGGCAAAAAAAATTATTCTTGCTTATTCCGGTGGTTTAGATACTTCTTGCGCAATTAAGTGGTTGCAAGAAAAATACGGCTATGAAGTCATTGCTCTTACAGCCGATATTGGTGAAGGTAAAGACTTGAAGATAATTCATGATAAAGCATTACAAGCAGGCGCAATTAAATGTCATACTATTAATCTACAAGAACACTTCGCGAATGAATTTATTTTACCAGCGTTACAAGCTAATGCGTTGTATGAAGGAATTTACCCGGTGATTTCTGCTTTATCACGCCCTTTGATTGCGCAAACGTTAGTGGAAATTGCAGCTCAAGAAGGTGCTGTTTCAGTTGCACATGGTTGCACGGGCAAAGGCAATGACCAAGTGCGGTTTGATATCAGTATTAAAGCACTTAACCCAAATTTACATATTGTTGCCCCAGCCCGAGAAAATCCAATTTCTCGCGAACAAGCAATAGCCTATGCTAGCCAGCAAGGTATTCCGTTACCTATTGATTTGCATAATCCCTTTAGCATAGATCAAAATTTATGGGGCAGAAGTTGCGAATGTGGTGTATTAGAAGACCCTTGGGTTGAACCACCTGAAGCAGCTTATGGTCTAACATCGTCGCTAGCTTCAGCGCCAGAAGATGCCGAAGAAATCAATATCACTTTTCAGCAAGGTAAACCCGTTGAGCTCAATGGAGAATCGCTAACACTGGCCTCACTGGTTACCAAACTTAATCAACTTGCTGGAAATCATGGCGTAGGTAGAATTGACCATATTGAAAACCGTTTGGTGGGGATCAAATCACGTGAAGTTTACGAGGCACCCGCGGCTATTACATTAATTACCGCCCATCGCGCTTTAGAAGCATTAACCTTAGTGCGCGAAGTTGCTCATTTCAAGCCATTACTTGAACAACGCTTTACTCATTTGATTTATGAAGGTTTGTGGTTTTCTCCATTACGTAAAGCGTTGCTCGCATTTATCC
>JBAUEV010000009.1:0-5725 GCA_049678805.1 Gammaproteobacteria bacterium | reverse complement strand
GACATCAGAAGTATTATCAAAATTAAAAGAATTAGCAGAATTAGCAAAATTAAATGAGGAAGGTTTGGATAAACTAATACAAAGAGCAGCAGAGGCAGAAGTAGCCGCAAAGAAAGATTTACCAACTGTAAATAAAACGTTTTTATGGGAGTTTCGAAATAAACCGCTTATGGATAGTGATGGATATTATGTGGATGCTCTTGCTACCCGAGAAGCTGTAAAAATACGGAATTTTTTAGCCTTGCTATTGCGGAGTGTTATACCTGAACAACCAAATGACGATATTCTAGATATATTTCGTAGGGTGTTACACATTAAGATGGCCACCCATTTTATCAAGGATAGTTTAACAAATTTGAAGGAAAACCTTAAAAAAAAACTTGCGCAATACAAACAGACTTTATTTATTGAAGCCATAAGAGAAATGAACTCATTATCCGATCGAAAAGAAAAAGTAAATGAAAAAGCAGGAAAAGTAATGCAAAACGAGTTTATTCTTGAGTCTTTAAATAAAATACATGAAGAATTTTATGAAAAATGGAATAGTGCCTTTGAAGAGGCAAAAAGGCCAAATGCTAAGCAAAATACATCTGATCTTATAAAACTCTTTTTACTAAAAGACCAATGCAAAAGAGCCCATAACGCATTAAATATTTTAGATGTACTACAAAATATTAAATGGGCTGGATATAAGAAAAATTATGAAGAAATAGACAAAAAATTTCAAACCTTTTTGGATGAAACCACTGATTCAAATACAAAAGCACAGTGGAGGATTGCAGAAATTCAAGTTGATATCGTTCAAAAAATTTGGCGAAAAGAATGGGGTGTGTCAATAGGTGGAGAAAAGGTGTCTATTGTTGGAGACAATGAGCTTAAATACCGAAGTACAGTACCAACAGGTGTTGCTGAAATGATTACAGTACTAAAGAGTATTCAAATGTTAGAGAAGAAAGAGCAGACAGCACCCGATTATGAAAAAGCTTTAGAAGATATCCAAAAAATTGCACGAAAACGTTTGACGAGTTCCAATAGATGGCGGACTACAAACACGGAAGAATTCTATAAAGGGGTGTGTAGTGATATTCATCCTAAAGCAGTGGCAATTTATCAGTTACTCCAAGATCCAGCTAACCAATTGCAGAAGGATGAGAAAAAAATTTTGGTAAAGATATTTGATATTTTAAAAGATGCTGATGGTGGGAAAAGCACTTATCAAGAAGCATTTCGCAAAGTGGGAACAATAATAGCCTTGTCCCCAAAGGAGACAAATGAAAACAAGAGTAAGTATCATTGTTGCTTTGCCTTTTTTCTATCACACAAGAAAGCAACACTGCCTCATCACATCCATACCAAAATTGAGCGAATATTAAATGGGCCTTTGCCGATAAACGAAAATACAGGAGATCGCCACCCTAGTAGTCCTACCACTTGAAAGGGGAGGGAAAGGAATGGAGGCGGCGGGAATCGAACCCGCGTCCGCAAGCCCTCTACCATCGGTTCTACATGTTTAGCCGCGTCTTTAAAGTTTAACTACGTGCTACCCGACTGGCAGGGAACACACGTAGCGAGTCTATACGTTTTAACAACCCGGTCTTAGACAAACCGCGTTGCGATCTTGTGTGATATGACCGTTAGTTCGAACCCACAAGCAAGTCCGAGTAACGTCAAGACTTACGGTTTAAGCGTAAGCGACTTGGAGATAGCTGTCTTCGTTGGCAACTATAATTTGCAACTGCATTTTTACGAGTGAGGTTGCGTGCTCGACATGCCCCTTTGGCTTTGCAACCCGCGTCGAAACCAGGTCGCCCCCGTAGTCGTTGAATTTATTGAGATTTTTTCTAGGTAATCCAAAGAGATTCTATCTAACTATATAATTATAAACGAAAATCTACGTTATTTCCAGTATTAGGGCAGGTTGGTTTTAACGCCGCTTTAATAATTGCTGCTTTTGACGATCCCAGTCGCGACGTTTTTCAGTTTCCCGTTTGTCATATTGCTTTTTACCTTTTGCTAAAGCAATTTCCAGTTTCGCCCGGTTTTTCTTCCAGTACAGCGCCAACGGAATCACGGTATACCCTTCACGCTGCACTGCACCAAACAGGCGGCTTAGCTCTCGCTGATTCAGCAATAATTTGCGGTTGCGCACTGGGTCAGCATGAATGTGCGTGGAAACAGTGCTTAGAGGTGAAAAATGGGCATTAAACAACCAGGCTTCACCGCGTTTTAGTAGCACATAGCTGTCATTCAATTGTGCTCGTGCTGCACGTAAGCTTTTTACTTCCCAGCCTTGTAGCACTAGGCCAGCCTCGAAACGTTCTTCGAGAAAATAGTCGTGATGGGCCTTCCGGTTAGTTGCAATGGTGGAGCGTTCAGTGGTTGCTTTGTTTTGTTTGCTCATGACGGTATTATAGGAAATAACTATTGTAGTATAGGAATCTACAATTTTAACACGAACAGCGAGTCACATATGCCGATTATTAAGAAAAATACTGTGGTGCCCCATAGTGCTGAGCAGATGTTTCAGTTAGTCAATGCCATTGAAGATTATCCTAAATTTATTCCATGGTGTGTAGGTAGTGAGGTATTAAGCCGTAATCAAGATGAGATTCAAGCCACATTGAATTTTGCCAAAGGTGGTTTAGAAAAATCGTTTACCACGCGCAATTTGTTACAACTCAATAAGATGGTTGAAATCCGTTTGGTCAATGGCCCATTTCGCCATTTGGAAGGTTTCTGGCGTTTTGATGATTTGGAGAACGGTCAATGCCAGATCATGTTGGACTTGGAATTTGAATTTTCCAATCCATTATTAGCATTCGCTTTTGGGCCTGTTTTCACGAAAGTGGCAAATACTTTGGTAGAAGCTTTTCAGCAGCGTGCCAAAGAGGTGTATGGCTAATGATAGGAGTAGAAGTGGCTTATGCCAGAGCCAATCGCCAAGTAATTATCCCATTAGATGTGACCACTCCCTGCAACGTAGAACAAGCCATTCGCTTATCAGGCATTTTGGCACAATTTTCCGAAATTGATTTAACCTTACTTCGAGTGGGTATTTTTGGCAAACGAACAACACTGACTACTATTTTACAAGCAGGTGATCGAGTAGAAATTTATCGTTCCTTGCAACTTGATCCTAAACAAGCACGACGCTTACGTGCCAAACGAGCTTTAACTAAGTATGCGTACTAAACGGTTGCCGCGGAAATAGAGAATGACTTGTTTTTGTTGGTAAGCGCCTCGGCTTGGACGATAGGTATAAACGTAAGTCCAACGTCCTGGGTTAAAGGTGTCTTTCAGTACGGGTCTGCCTAATAATGTTTCAACTTGTTGTGATGTCATGCCCACTCTTAATTGGTTAACAGCAGCTTGATTGAGGATATTACCTTGTTGGATAGGAGGGCGATAAGGGCGTATTAGAGTAGTGCAACCAGTCAATACACTCGTAAAACTAAGGGCAATCAAGGTTGTTAATAATAAAATTTTGCGCATAATTTTGCCTTATATTTTAAATGGTTGCGCTATAATAACGTAAATTATTTTTAGAGCAAAGGAGTCTCTTTTGACTAAATCGAATCATGAGTTACGCAAGGCTGGGTTAAAAGTTACTCTGCCACGGCTTAAAATTTTGGAAATTCTTACCAAAACACAACCGCGGCATATGAGTGCAGAAGATGTTTATAGAACTTTATTGGATGCAGGAGAGGAGGTAGGGGTCGCGACGATTTATCGTGTTCTGACTCAATTTGAAATGGCTGGGCTTATTAAGCGGCACAATTTTGAGGAGGGGCATTCAGTATTTGAAATAGATCATGGGGAACATCACGATCATTTGGTCTGTGTTAAATGTGGTCAGGTAGAAGAATTTGTTGATGAAGTCATCGAGAGCCGCCAAGCAGAAATTGCTGAAAAAGCAGGATTAAAAATGACAGATCATAATTTGACGATTTATGGTTTTTGTCGCAAATGCGTTAAAGCTGAAAAATAAATCTTATTCGCTTAGGTGTATAAATCTGCATTACATATTTCAGATAATGTCAGATTAAGTTAAAATTTGTCATGCCAGCGAAGGCGCATATCGAATCCCCGCGGCATTGACCGCGGGGTCCATTATATTCCACCGTAGCACAAAATAGATTGAGGTGGGTTCAAGTGAAAGAAAGTTATGTATGTATTCTCGCGAGATGCCTGAATATTTTTATGGATGCCAGCCTTCGCTGGCATGACAAGTTCTTATTTAACTAGACATATGATGTAATATGAAGTTCAGATTATTACAGCTTAGGAGTGGTGAAAATTTGTTCTATGCTTTATAATAAGTTGATTTTGGAGCATTTTTAAATACAAGGAGGCTATATGTTATCATGGGTCGTTATATTTTTAGTTATTTCTATTATTGCTGGTTTGTTGGGGTTTACTGGAGTTGCTGGGGCGGCTGTCGGTATTGCTAAAATTATCTTTTTTATCTTCCTCGTGTTATTCATAATTTTCTTGATAACCATGCTTGTAAGGGGCAGAACACCAAGGCCTTAGTGTTCGGTCATTGCGAGCGTAGTGAAGCAAGTAGTCTTAATGAAGCGTAAGCAGAATCAAGGAATCTAAAAAACCTTGGATTCTGCTTATGCTTCATTCAGGCTACTTACTACGCGTTGCCTCGCAGAAAAAAATTATCGTACAAATGAATGATGGATTAACTAATACTTACCGTTTCAGGCATTATTCGGAGCATTTCTCTCGCGTGGGCTAAGGTTTGTTTCGTAATACGCAAACCACCTAACATGCGTGCGATTTCAGTAACGCGTTGTGGTTTATCTAACTTTACAATTTGTACCCAAATGGATTCTTCATTCGCCTGTTTTTGTACCGTAAAATGTTGTTGCCCCTGCGCAGCAACTTGAGGTAAATGAGTAATACATAACACCTGTGTTTTTTCACCCAAAACGCGTAATAATCTGCCTACTGTTTCAGCAGTGCCACCGCCAATTCCTACATCCACTTCATCAAAGATCAATGTTGGTAATTGGGCGTGCTGGGCGAGAATAACTTGAATCGCTAAACTAATGCGTGATAATTCTCCGCCAGAAGCAATTTGTGATAATGGCTGTAATGGTAGTCCAGGGTTGGGACTTACTTGAAATTCAACGCGTTCTTGTCCGTACGGTTGAATAGACTCATTGCTTAATGGTTCAAGGCTTACTGCAAATTGTCCTCCTGGCATGCTTAATAAATTCATTTGCGCGGTGATTTCTTCGGCTAAGCGCAATGCGGCTTTTTTGCGACTAGCAGTTAGTTTTTTAACAATTTTTTGGTAAGCAGTAATTAACGCTGTTAGTTGTGGTTGCAGTGTGGCGGCTTGATTATCGGCTGCTTCTAGTTCAGCAAGTTCTTGGGCATACTGTTGTAACAATGTTGGTAACTGAGTCGTGTTTACCCGATGTTTGCGCGCCAATTGATGCAATTGACTTAAACGTTGCTCGACCGATTGTAAATGCTCTGCATCCAGTTCTAGGGAATTTAAGTAAGCTTGCAATTCACTGGTAGCTTCACGTACTGAAATAATCGCTTCGTTGAGCAAGCGTGTAGCATTATGGGTTTGCGTATCTAATTCACTGGTTTTTTCAAGTTCATGATGAGCGCGGATTAGTAAACTCGTTACTGCGGGTTGCAGGTCTTCTGTTTCTAATAAACTAAGCGCTTGTTGGCAGTTTTGACGTAATTGGTCAGC
>JBAUEV010000008.1:0-3550 GCA_049678805.1 Gammaproteobacteria bacterium | reverse complement strand
CTAATACTAATGAACCGCTGGAATTTTGTACACGACAAAAATGCCGGGGGGGTGCAGTTTTCAGCTGAGCATTCACTGCCTCAAGGGTAATAGGCACTATCTTAAAACGCCGCGCAAGGTGCTCTAAAATGGCCGCTATAAATTCAGTATTGGTTTTATTTTGTGGTGCTAATAACATTAGCTGAGTTGACTGCATGACTCGAATTAGACGATCGCTTATTTCAGTATTTGCTGGAAAAATTGATTTTTCTTTTGGCCAAAAATCGTCGCAAAAAGTCTCGAAAACCTGGAACTCTTTGATTGCATGGGGTGGATAAAGCAGCTTACTCAGTACCAACCATACTTTGTCAGGATATTGAATGCGAACCTGATTTTTTAGAGTTTGGTCGGCTTCTTGAAGCTCTTTTAACAATCCCACTGAGTCTGCCGCCGATAATTGAGCTGGTGAAGTAACTGCTAAAAGGCGGGGTATAAGCGTTTTATCGAGTAATAGTTTGTCAATGGGTCTGCAATCAGCAGTTTGCGATGGGAAATGAATTGCAAAGGTAATGGTTTTCAACCAACTCCTCAATTTAGATAAAAAACCGATTACTAGGCTTAATTCGGCATTTAACATTTCACGTTCTTCAATTACCACTTTCAACTTATTATGTAAAAAGGTATTTTGAGACTGAACGTTGGCCAACCATTGATCCTGTTGGCTGCAAGCTTCTTGTTGGATGAGCACAGCGGTTTTAAGTTGAGCAATTTCTTTCCTCAACTGTATAATTTCTTCATCTTGCTCCTGCTTAGCAACACTTTGAAGTAGCATTGTCAATATTGATTCAGTAACAACCCTATTTTGATTAGAAAATCCTATTTCTTTCGGCATGTTTTCTACCCTTAGTTAGTTAACCCCCCCTTCAAAAATATTAACTTATATTCAATTTTATTCATTAATAATCATAAGTCAATATTGAGCGGCATTTTTTTCATTCGAATGTATTAAAATGAATAAAATTCGGCTATTCTATTGTGAATAACATGGACATGGAGCTATATTGTGAAAAAGCCTAAAATAGCAACAATTGTTCGCAAATTGATGGTAAACAAACAAATACTTAATGGTAGTGAGCTTGCGAGAGAAACTGGTTTGCCTCAGCCTACAATGAATCGAATTCTAAATGGCGATACAGAATATCCGAGAAAATCTGCAGTAGAAACATTATCAAAATATTTTTCTGTCACAACTAATCAGCTTTTAGGTAGAGAACCCTTGAAAATAGATAATAATTCATGTTCCTTGCCTAGACCTATTTCTAAGGTATTGCTGATCGCCTGGGAAGATATTCCTACATGGCCAGAATCCAAGACGAATTATCAGAGGAACCCTGGTACTTGCACAATACCTACTTATGCAAAATTAAGCGACCAAGCTTTTGCTATTAAATTGATTGGTTCATCGATGGAACCTAGGTTTCCTGAAAATACTATCTTAATTATGGAGCCTGCTCGTATCCCTAAGGATCGTGCATTTGTCGTAGCTTACTTATCGGACAGTCAAGTTGTTTTTAAACAGTTACTTATTGATGGTAAAGATATGTATTTAAAATCAATAAATTCAGATCTAAGTCATTCGATCATATTAATGAATAAGAATGATGTTATAAAAGGTGTTCTGGCACAAGCTTTGATTAACTATGGAGAATAATTAATTATGAACATTTATCAAAAAGAATTTATTAAATTCACACTTAGCAGAAATGCATTGAAATTTGGTAAATTTCACCTTAAATCTGGAAGAATAAGTCCTTATTTTTTCAATGCAGGAATGTTCAATGATGGCGAATCTTGTTATAAAATTGGTATGTTTTATTCGGACGCAATTAATGAAAACTTTAATGGCGAATATGATGTTATTTTCGGGCCAGCATATAAAGGAATTCCCTTATCAACAGCTGCTTCTATAGGCCTAAAAGTAAAGTATAATCAAACTTTACCTATCAGCTTTAATCGGAAGGAAGTTAAGGATCATGGTGAAGGTGGCCTAATTATCGGAACTGCTTTAGAAGGAAAACGAGTGCTGTTAATTGATGATGTCATTACAGCCGGCACTACCATTAGGGATTCTTTAAAAATTATCAACGACTCCAAAGGAAAATTAGTTGGAATTGTAATTGCACTAAATAGACAAGAGAAGGGTTTAAAATCGGAATTATCCACTATTCAAGAAGTGCAACAAGAATTTGGTATTAAAGTAGTTAGTGTTATTACCTTAGATAATTTAATTGAGTTTCTTCAAGAAGAAAATACGATACCTGATGCATCCGATCATCTTGCTAATATTTTGGCATATAAGGCTCTATATGGTTGTGCACAATCAGAAAAAGAAAGTTAACCTATAATTCTGCTTCCCAGTCAGCTTTCCGATAAATAAATGAAAGCAGGATCAAATCGCTTTCATTATTCATCAATACTTAATTTAAAGGGAGAGAAATTAGTATTATAATCAAAATTATCAATACCTTCTTTCTCTTTTAAAAATTTGACAAAGAAGCTACCGGGAACATTTATTATGGTGGTAAAAACAATTTTATATAACCACATTGAAAACATCATGTGCATAGTTTCAAATTCACTGAGGGCGTGGCCAAAACTAATTAGCACCCAAAAAATGTTATATATACCCTCACCAACTGCTGAAGAAAGAATACTCCTTAACCAAAATGATCTGCCTTTAGTTAATATTTTTGCTTTCGTGATTAAATAAGCATTAAGAAAGTAACCAAGCAGACTAGAGATGACATTAGCGACAACAACTCTTTGTACTGAGCCGAGTACCTTATCGTAATCTTGTTCCCATGCCCAGTTAGCCGGTACTGGTAAATGTAATACAATAAAAATAACAAATGAAGCTGCTATCTGGCAAATAATAATTATCCATATAAGTCGACGGCAAAACGCATACCCATAAACTTCCGCAATTATATCAATTACAGCGAACGAAGCAGCTACAGCAAAAACACCACCAGGCAGAATTAACGACCCAAGCTTAACCTCTCTATAGGTTAACGTAACACCTGTTATGATAAAGGTCACAAGAAGACAAGCAATAATATCACCATATTTAATATTATTTTTACTTATGGTATTCATGTGCAATCCGTATTATTTCCATTTATAACTGTTTATAATAGTAAATGAATTTTTTCGCATAGATCGAATGCCTTCTCTTTCATTTAATGAAGTAGCATCTAAGCTTGCAAGAAAGATTGAATAAATATCATCTGTTTTAAATCGCCTTAAAATTTCTTTATTATTAATTAAATCTATGGGTGATGCCTTGAATAGACTATTTGTTTTTAAATCCTTTATTATGAATTCTTCACTACCATCATCAAAAAAATCATTAGTGACTATGGCATATTGAGGTTTACTAGCATCTTTACAAGCATGTATAATTATTGTTTTAATCTGCTGGGGCCGAAATTTTTCTAACAAAGAATCATTTTCTGCCAAGGCTTCAGCACTAAAATTTAAGAATATAGGTTTTGCAGCAATATGTACTATA
>JBAUEV010000007.1:0-9023 GCA_049678805.1 Gammaproteobacteria bacterium | reverse complement strand
GCAATGGGATTTGCTTTAGTTGGAGTATTGTTAGCCTCTAATTCTATGAACTTATCGCAAATTGTGTTGCGTCAAAGTGGCGGTGTTTGGCATTGGTTTTGGTTGCCGCTGTTACCATTATTTATGGTGTATTGGATTGCGGCAGTAGCAGAAACCAATCGCGCGCCTTTTGATGTTACGGAGGGCGAATCGGAGATAGTAGCGGGTTTTTTCGTGGAGTACTCAGGTACGGCATTTGCTATTTTCTTTTTAGCTGAATATGCCAACATGATTTTAATATCCGCTATTGCATCATTGATGTTTTGGGGTGGTTGGTTATCGCCTTTCCAGGGGATTCCTTATTTGGAACAGGCATTTGCCTGGGTGCCGGGGATTGTGTGGTTGTTAATGAAAATGAGCGTATTTTTGTTTATTTATATTTGGATACGCGCCACTTTCCCACGCTATCGCTACGATCAAATTATGCACTTGGGTTGGAAAATATTAATTCCAGTAACCTTAGTGTGGATTGTGGTAGTGGCACTGATGGTACAATTGCAAGTGGCGCCCTGGTTTAAGGTTTAAAATGAAACAGGTAAAACAATGGGTTAAAAGTTTTCTACTTTGGGAGTTATTGGGTGGACTCTTAGTAACCTTGCGTTATTTTTTCAAGCGCAAGGTAACCATTCAATACCCCGAAGAGGAAACCCCTATTTCCGTACGTTTTCGCGGCATGCTCGCCTTACGCCGTTATCCCAACGGTGAAGAACGGTGTATTGCCTGCAAATTATGTGAAGCAGTATGCCCCGCATGTGCAATTACGATTGACGCCGAGCCACGTATTGATGGTTCACGGCGCGCCACAAAATATGAAATTGACGTGTTTAAATGTATTAATTGCGGTTTTTGTGAAGAAGCTTGTCCGGTAGACGCCATCGTACTCACCCAGGAAATGCATTATCATCAAGAAAAACGCGGTGAAAACATTTTTTCCAAAGAAAAATTATTAGCGGTTGGCGATTTTTACGAAAAAAGTATTGCTGCCGATCGAATGGCTGACGAGAAGTATCGTTAAATGAGTATTATTCAGTTAGTTTTTTATTTATTTTCCGCCGTATTATTGTTGTCAGGGGTCATGGTCATTACTGCGCGTAATCCTGTGCATGGTGTTTTATTTTTAGTATTAGCATTTTTTGCCAGTTCCATTTTATGGATGTTGTTAGAAGCTGAGTTTTTAGCTTTAACCCTTATTTTTGTCTACGTTGGCGCGGTAATGACGCTGTTTTTATTTGTAGTGATGATGTTGAATATTGATCTTGTGCCATTGCGCGGGAGTTTTGTTCGGTATTTACCCTTTGGCATTTTAGTCATGGTGTTATTAGCAGCTTTAATGTTGTTGGCGGTGGGTCCAAAACATTTTGGTTTGACCTATTATCAAACACCGCCATTAGCAACAGCTGAGCATAGTAATGTGCAAATGCTAGGCGATGTATTGTATACCCGCTATGTTTATCCTTTTGAAATCGCTGCCGTGTTATTGCTGGTCGCGATTATTGCCGCTGTGGGTTTGGCGCATCGTGGGCCGCGTAAAAGTAAGACGCAGCACACGAGTCAGCAAGTGGCGGTACGTCCTGAAGATCGAGTGCGGTTAATTGATATGCCGTCGGAGTCTTCATGGATGAAAAAGAGTGAGAAGTGAAATCCGTTCGCCCAGAGGAGGCTGCATAGCAGCCGTCTCGAAGGGTGAATGGTAGAAAGTGAAATCCGTTCGCCCAGAGGAGGCTGCATAGCAGCCGTCTCGAAGGGTGAATGGTTAAAGAGTGGAGAGGTTATTAATCCATGATTGCTTTATCGAGTTATTTAATTGTCAGCGCATTGTTGTTTGCGTTGAGTTTAGCGGGAATCATTATTAACCGCAAAAATTTGATTGTATTGCTAATGTGCATTGAGTTAATGCTATTAGCAGTTAACACCAATTTTATTGCTTTCTCACATTATTTGGGACAGAGCACAGGTGAAATATTTGTATTTTTCATTTTAACCGTAGCTGCGGCTGAAGCAGCCATTGGCTTAGCGTTATTAGTCGTGCTCTACCGCAATCGAGGTACCATTAATGTCACTGAACTTGATTCTTTAAAGGGGTAAGTGGGTGAAAACCATACAGTATATTGCGGTATTGATGCTAGTTGCACCTTTGATCGGAACGCTGTTGTCAGGGTTAATGGCTAAGCAATTAGGCAAACGTGGTGCCCATACCGTTACTATTGCTGGAGTAGCGATCGCATTTTTGTGCGCTTTATATTTATTTACTAGCATGGTATTAAAAGGCACCCCTGCTTATTATGGGACGCTTTACACCTGGATCGCGAGTGGTGAGGCGGTTTTCAACGTTGGCATTCTGGTTGATCGTTTAAGTACCACAATGATGGTAGTGGTCAGTTTTATTTCGCTGGTTGTGCATGTTTATAGTATTGGTTATATGTGGGATGATCCAGGATATCAGCGTTTTTTTAGCTTTATGTCATTGTTTACTTTTTTCATGCTGACACTTGTTACTGCCAATAATTTTGCGTTGTTATTTTTTGGTTGGGAAGGTGTAGGACTCGTTTCCTATTTATTAATTGGTTTTTGGTTTCAAAAAGAATCCGCTGCCCAAGGTAGCTTAAAAGCGTTCTTAGTAAATCGAGTCGGCGATTTAGGTTTTATCTTAGGTATCGCTGCTACCTTTAACTATTTCGGTAGCTTGGATTATGCAACCGTATTTGCTAATGCTCCCACATTGGTGAGTACCACCATTAGTCTTTTCCCACATACCCAGTGGTCAATTATTACAGTTATTTGCCTATTATTATTTGGTGGTGCGATGGGAAAATCAGCGCAAATTCCACTCCATGTTTGGTTGCCAGAATCCATGGAAGGCCCTACCCCGATTTCTGCTTTGATCCATGCGGCGACAATGGTAACGGCCGGCGTGTATTTGGTTGTGCGCTTATCGCCGATGTATGAATTATCACCGGTCGCATTAAGTGTGGTATTAATCATTGGTGCAACCGGGGCATTATTTATGGGGTTGATAGGTATTGTAGAAAACGATATTAAACGCGTCATTGCCTACTCCACGATGTCGCAATTGGGTTACATGATGGCTGCGGCGGGCGCTTCCGCCTATGCTGCAAGTATGTTCCAACTTTTCACCCATGCTTTTTTCAAAGCTTTACTCTTTTTGGCGGCAGGTTCGGTAATTATTGCTATGCACCACGAACAAAATGTTTGGAAAATGGGTAATTTACGCAAATATTTGCCATTGACTTATTTTTCATTTTTTGTGGGTGCTTTGGCCTTGAGTGCGATTCCACCCTTCGCTGGATTTTATTCTAAAGATGCTATTATCGAGGCAGTACACTATTCCAATTTACCTGGTGCAACGTATGCCTACATTTGCTTATTGATCGGCGCTTTTGTTACCGCATTGTATATTTTTCGCATTTTGTTCGTTGCGTTTCACACCCAGGAACGTATGGATGAGCATTTACGTGCAACATTACGTGAATCCAGTGCAGTCGTTATTATTCCACTGCTTATTTTAGTGATACCCGCCATTTTTGCTGGCATGACATTAGCTAAGCCATTACTTTATGAAGTGCCAGGGTGGTTTGGGGCTTCTATTTATGTCAGCTCCGCATCTGATACCTGGGTATTATTAGCTGCAAATTATAAAAATGCGCTTCATTATGCATTGGATAGTTTTGCTTCAGTGCCTGTTTGGCTGGCGCTTGCTGGTATTGCAACGGCGTGGTTGTGTTACGTGCGT
Organism: Gammaproteobacteria bacterium; assembly: GCA_049678805.1. Taxonomy (GTDB): domain Bacteria; phylum Pseudomonadota; class Gammaproteobacteria; genus JBAUEV01. The sequence goes on along the minus strand of JBAUEV010000007.1, from coordinate 5,233 downwards.
TATCCTGCTTTACCAGGGAAAATACGCCAGCGTTTTTATCTCATTTATTGGATATTGATGGGTAAATATGGTTTTGATGCTTTCAATAATGTGGTATTTGTTCGCGGTGCTCGTGCATTAAGCGGATTCTTTTATCATTTTGCGGATCTTAAATTAATTGATGATATTTTGGTGAATGGTTCAGGACGAGGCATTACTTACCTGTCGCGCTTGTTACGGCGAATCCAGTCGGGTTATTTGTACCATTATGTATTCGCAATGATTATTGGATTATTGGTGTTTTTAGGTTGGTTGTTGGTTTGAAGATAACAATCAGTTCAGGTTAGGGCTGGTCTTACTGCGGAGCAGGGACACCGTCGTCAGGTGCGACTAGTTATCAGACCCTTCGAGATGCGGCACGTTGTGCCGCTCCTCAGGGTGAACGGCTTTACGGGATGGTACCAGGATGTACCCTGGAGCACAAAACGATGGTGTCCCTACTCCGCAGTAAGATCACCTTTAATAGAATAATAGGTTAGGTTACATGATTAAATTTATAATTGCCAAAGGGTTAAAAAAATAGATGTTTGCTCATTGGCCTTTGCTTAGTTTATCTATTTGGGTACCACTGCTGGGAAGCGTTCTGGTATTAATGACGGGTAATGATGCCAACGCACAACGCGCACGCATTATCGCTCTGCTGGCATCCCTCATCTCATTAGCATTGTGCATCCCATTATGTTTGGGATTTGATACTCATACTTACAACATGCAATTTACTGAGAACCTATCATGGATTCCAGCCTATGGGATTAATTACACATTAGGCGTCGATGGCATTTCATTACCATTAATTATTTTGGCCAATTACACAACTTTATTAGTTATTTTAGCTTCCTGGCGCACTATTAAAACGAAAGTAGCACAATATTTAGCTGCATTTCTGGTGATGCAAGGCACCGTAGTAGGTGTATTTTCTGCCATGGACTCCATTTTGTTTTATATTTTTTGGGAAGCCATGTTAATCCCTATGTATTTGAGCATCGGCGTATGGGGCAGCGAGAATCGCAGTTATGCCGCAGTGAAGTTTTTCCTGTACACCTTTTTGGGTTCTTCATTAATGCTGGTGGCATTTTTATATTTACGCATTCAATCACACAGCTTTAATATTTTTGATTTTTATACTCTTAAACTCAATTTATCGCAGCAAAAACTTATTTTTCTCGCTTTCTTATTATCGTTTGCTGTAAAAGTGCCAATGTGGCCAGTACATACTTGGTTGCCCGACGCCCACACCGAAGCACCTGCAGGCGGTTCTGTCGTCTTGGCCGCATTGATGTTGAAATTAGGCGCTTATGGATTTTTGCGTTTTAGCTTGCCAATTACCCCCGACGCTAGCCACGTATTTAGTTCGTTGATGATCGCTTTATCGCTAATTGCTATCGTTTATATCGGTTTTATTGCCATTGCCCAAACGGATATGAAACGTTTGATTGCTTATTCTTCAATAGCGCATATGGGTTTTGTTACGCTGGGCGCATTTATGGTGTATATCACTCTCCAGCGTACTGGCAGTGTACGTGAGGCTTATTTGGGCTTGGAAGGCGCGATGGTACAAATGATTTCCCACGCCTTTGGGTCGGGCGCGATGTTCCTTGGTTTTGGCATGTTGTATGAGCGCTTGCATACCCGTTACATCAAAGACTTCGGTGGGGTTGCGCAAAAAATGCCAGTTTTCGCTGCATTTTTTATGATATTTGCCATGTCAAATGTAGGATTACCAGGAACTTCAGGATTTGTCGGCGAATTTATGATTTTGCTCAGTTCGTTTAAAGCCAGTTTCTGGGTAACTTTTTTTGCTTCGACTGCATTAGTGATTGGCGCAGCATACACCTTATGGATGTACAAGCGAGTGTTTTATGGTGCTGTAGTAAATTCCCGAGTAAGTGCGTTACATGATATTGATGGTATTGACCGCACCATTTTTATTTTGCTTGCTGCAGCCGTATTTTTTATTGGTTTATATCCCCAAGCGTTGCTGCAATTGATGCACGCCAGTATAGGACATTTATTACAAATCAGTACCCAATCGAAACTGTGATGGCTTTATTATGACTCCTGAAACATTGAATTTTTCACTCATTATTCCAGAGCTTTTCATGCTGACCATGGCATGTATCGCTTTATTAGCTGGCTTATTTGCAAAAAAACATGGGGTTGGGATTTGTTATGCCCTCGTACAAATTGCTTTGTTAGGCACGGCTTTGTTGGCGCTTCGGTATTATCAGCAACCTACACTCATTTCTTTCTATGGTTCCGTTATTCTCGATCCCTTGGCGGTATTATTAAAAATAGCAATTTGCTTAATTAGCTTTATGGTATTTTGGTATTCGCGTGAATATGTGCGCGAATATATGCCTCATTACCAATTAGAATATTATGTGCTTGGATTATTTGCTGTGTTGGGCACATTGGTGTTGGTATCCGCTTATAATTTTTTAACTTTATTTTTAGGTGTGGAATTATTTTCTTTACCCGTATATGCCATGATTGCTTTACGCCGTGATTCTGCCATTTGTTCCGAAGCGGCCATGAAATATTTCGTCATCAGCGCTATTGCATCCGGCATGTTGTTATATGGGTTATCCATGTTATATGGTGCAACCCAAACGATTGAACTTAACACTGTGGCGAGTGTTACTGCTAATGCACCGGCATCACAACAAATAATTTTGAGCTTAGGCTTGGTATTTGTTACTGTAGGAATCGCCTTTAAATTAGGGGCAGTACCGTTTCACATGTGGGTACCTGATGTTTACGAAGGTGCGCCCAGTTCAGTTACTTTATTCATCGCCAGTGCGCCCAAAATTGCTGGATTAGCTTTAGCATTACGCTTATTAGTCAATGCTTTACCAGGCTTGCATGTGCAATGGCATGAACTATTAATAGCAATCGCTTTATTGTCCATGGCTTTGGGAAATATTGTTGCGATTGTGCAAACCAATTTTAAACGCATGTTAGCTTATTCTTCAATTGCACAAATGGGCTATATGTTGTTAGGGTTATTAAGTGCTACGCCTGCCGGATATGCTGCTGCCACTTTTTATATGATTAGTTACAGTATTATGGTTTTGGGTGCGTTTGGCATGTTGCTATTGCTGAATCGCAGTGGCTTCGAGGCTAAATGGATTCAAGATTTTCAAGGACTCAACAGCCGCGATCCGTGGTTAGCGTTTATGATGTTATTGATTCTATTTTCAATGGCGGGCATCCCACCGATTGTTGGTTTTATGGCAAAAGTATCGGTATTAGAGGCACTTATTAGTGTTCACCAAGTGTGGTTAGCGGCAGTGGCTTTATTATTCGCGATTATTGGGGCTTATTACTACATTTATGTAGTTAAAGTAATGTATTTTGAATCTCCCAAAACTGCCACGCCAGTTGCTTGCTCTCTCAACATGCGTTTAGCCATGAGCTTGAATGGTTTGACGGTATTATTATTAGGCTTATTTCCAGGCGCGCTGTTCAATATTTGCCGTGCCGTGTTTTATTAACGTTGGCACTTTCTTATGATATTATGACAATCATTATTTTTCTAATAAGATCGCTAGAAATCATTAAAATAAAAAAGGGATAATTGCATGCCTAAAATTCTAATACCCGAAGAGTTGCGCTGCCCCATTACCCAAGATTTGTTTAAGAAACCCATAAGGGCATCAGACGGCTGTACTTACGAAGAAACAGCGATTACCGAATGGGTGAAACGAGGTGGTACGAGCCCTGTAACGCGCCAATCTCTTGATGCTACATTTACTCCTGATGAGGACAAGCAAAAGGAAATTGAGCAGTTTTTTAAAAAGAATAATTTGTGCACCCAGCAGCAATTTTTGCAAGCGATGCTAAATGGTGACATCAGCCAAGTCAATTATCCTGACAACTATTTGTTTGAAGCTACAGATTCGTATGGCAACACTGCACTGCATTTGGCTGCCGCAGGCGGTCATGTAGAGTTGGTCAAACAGTTGTTAGCGGAAGGGGTTAATCTTGAAGCTTGTGACTACAATGGCGATACCCCCTTACATTGTGCGGCCATGCGTGGCCAAGACAAAGTTGTAAAGGTGCTCATAGAAGCTGGGGCTAATACCACCGCTTGGAACAAGAATAATTTGGCCCCCTTGAATATAGCGACCCTATATGGTCAAGACAAAGTTGAAAAAACGTTCATAGCCTGCACCCCGGACAGGGATGGCGTGACCCCCTTGCATAGAGCGGCTAAGTATGGATATCCCATAGAAGGGTTCATAGAGGACGGGGCTAATCCTAACGCCGTGGATAAGAATGGCTTCACCCCCTTACATTATGCAGTTCAGAATAACCAATACGAAGTTGTAAAAAAACTCATAGACGCAGGGGCTGTTGCCGCAGCAACGAAGTCTGCCCCTGCTTCGCCACAAACACCTCATTCTGAAACGTTTCGTTTGAATTTTTTTGGGGTTGGCTCTTCAACCACTACAACGACTAGTAGAGCAGCAGCCGATAAAGCAGCAGAGCCGGAAGAGGAGATTTCAGCGCCCAAGCCATCGTAGCCTTGATGCAGCGTAAGCGGAATCCGGGTTTTTTTTGATGCCAAAGGATTTCCTGGATTGCGCTAACCCTACATCCAGGCTACCTGCTCTATTTTTATATAGTCAAACGTTAAAAACCCGTCATTGCGATCCCTAGCGCTAGCGAAGGGGGAAGCAATCCAGGTTGTTTTATTTCTAAAGGATTCACTCGCGCATGAACGTCAACTAGCCATTTAGTCAAATGTTAAGAACCTATAAAGCGTACTAAAAACAGGTAAAAAAACCTCGTTTCTCGTATTTTCAGTTTGCAAAATTTCTGGCATTTTAGTCCAAAAATCTTGCAAAATTGAAAACGGAAGAGTGCCGTAGGGTGGATCGCGAATTCCCTGCTGATTATAGTGTTTTTTTAATATTGATTTGAGTATATGTAATTTATCAATTTATATGATTAGTTACAGCATTATGGTTTTAGATGCGTTTGGCATGTTACTATTGCTGAGTCGCGGCGGCTTTGCGAAAGGTTGCCATTTGAACACTGTAGAATGGGGGTATCTATACCCATTACACCTCAAGATGCGATTTTTAACAATCCATCTTGCTTCGAACTTGAAACGTTTTTCAATCGAAAAACTTTACAATACAACAAGTATTGTAAAGTTTTTCTCAATCAAAACGTTTCAATTTCTGGC
>JBAUEV010000006.1:0-7065 GCA_049678805.1 Gammaproteobacteria bacterium | reverse complement strand
GAGTAGTATTCGTTTTTCATTTCCGGTCAAACTAACAGATGGTAAGGTACGTTGATAAGACTTCAATGCTACATTTTTAACACGCAACAAGAATAAACATCGCTTTGCTTTTGCGAGAATTTTCTTTGAACGTACTGTTTTAACAGAATGACGTATTACTAAAGTTGCATCCGCGACAAGTTGAACAAGCTGAAAGTATTCTTGGGCAGTCATTTTGAGTGTTACCAGATGTCCCCTCTTCATATATAACCATTCCTCTATAAAAATGCTAGCGGCATAGCAAAATATCTTGCTTGGCATGCCTGAATTTATAAACGACACATATGTGCCTCCTTTCATCAGGATAGTGAGCAACGATGAGTGATGCGATACAGGAAGTTCTGGCTTGACCTAGACTTCTTTCCAAACCTCGATAAACGGCCAATCTCTATGAAAAAATTCGTTCAGAATCCTCATTGACTTCTATGTCAACTCCGGTTCCTCACTCATTTTTTCTTCGACCTTGGCTCGTTTCTCAAGGTTTGGAAAGAAGTCTACTTTCGGATAGAAATTTCATTTAAAGGAAGATAAAAACTATAAAAAATGTAAGGTTAGTAAGTATTACAAAAGCTCATCCAACCCATACACGTGCATTGTAGAATAACCGTAACCAAGGACTGTTTTCTTGCCAGTCTTTGGGATGCCAAGAAAGTTGAACAGTACGAAAGATACGTTCTGGGTGAGGCATTAAAATGGTTACACGACCATCAGTTGTCGTTAAGGAGGTAATGCCCAATGGGCTGCCATTTGGATTTGCGGGATACTTCATAGTCGGTTGCCCATGATTATTGATAAAACGCAATGGAACCAGTTTATTTTTCAGCGCCAAGTCAGCACCTTGCTTATTCGTAAATTCTGCTTTTCCCTCACCATGCGATACCACAATCGGTAATCGTGAGCCTGTCATGCCTTGAAAAAACAAAGAAGGGGATGGCAATATTTCTACTAAACTTAAACGCGCTTCAAATTGTTCCGAACGATTGCGTAAAAATTTTGGCCAATGCTTGCTGCCCGGAATCATTTCGGTTAAATAGGATAACATTTGGCAACCATTGCAAAGTCCTAACGTGAAACTATCAGAACGCTGGAAAAATGTAGCAAATTCTTCACGTGCACGAGGATTGTCTAAAATTGATTTAGCCCAACCTTGTCCTGCGCCTAATACGTCCCCGTAAGAAAAACCGCCGCATGCAGCAAGTCCTTTGAAATTTTTCAGCAAAACTCTACCTTCAAGAATATCCGTCATGTGTACGTCAATGCAACTAAACCCGGCTCGATCAAAAGCAGCAGCCATTTCTAATTGACCATTGACTCCTTGTTCACGCAATACTGCAACTTTTGGCCGTGCACCCCTTTGAATATAAGGTGCAGCAATATTTTCATTAAGGTCAAATGTTAACATTGCATGTAATCCAGGATCATTTACATCATTCAATGCGGCAAATTCTTCTTGTGCACATTCCGGATTATCACGCAATGCTTGTAAGCGGTAACTGGTTTCAGCCCATAATTGTTGATAAAACATTCGTGATTCAGTCAGGACATTTTCTCCCTGATAATGAACAATAATTTGATCGTCATTATTCAAAGTGCCAAGTATATGCACACAATGCGCCAAATGTGCTTCTTGCAAAACAGTTAATACTTCTTGCAACGCTCGTTGCTGGATTTGAATTACTGCCCCCAATTCTTCACTGAATAAGCTGCTGATTACATCATGCCCCAACATGTCTACATCCACCGTTATTCCCACATGGCCTGCAAATGCCATTTCACAGAGTGTTACAAATAATCCGCCATCTGAGCGGTCGTGATAAGCCAATAGTAAATGTTTTTGATTTAGGATTTGAATCGCTTGGAAAAAGTTTTTTAGTAATTGTGGGTTATCAACATCCGGCGGCAAATGACCGGTTTTTTGATAAACTTGCGCCAATGCTGAACCACCTAAAAAATGACAACCTTCACCTAAATCCAATAATAATAAAAGAGTATCACCCTGGTCAGTTTGTAGTTGTGGGGTTAACGTTTTACGTATATCCGTAACTGGAGAGAAGGCAGAAATAATCAGTGATAATGGCGCAATGACTTGTTGCTTCCAACGGTGTTGTTCCCAAGACATACTCATGGACAACGAATCTTTACCAACTGGAATGCTAATGCCTAAAGCCGGACATAATTCCAAGCCTATCGCTTGCACTGCATCGTATAATGCCGCTTCTTCGCCAGGATGATTTGTTGCCGCCATCCAGTTGGCGGATAATCGTACTTGGCTAATATCTCCCACCATTGCCGCGACTATATTAGTTAAAGCCTCCCCCACCGCCATTCGCGCTGATGCTGCGGCATGCAATAAAGCGATAGGAGTCCGCTCCCCCATGGCCATAGCCTCACCGGTGTAATCTTGAAAACCACTCGTAGTAACAGCCACATCTGCCACGGGTACTTGCCAAGGTCCCACTAATTGATCGCGTGCTACTAAACCACCAACCGTACGGTCGCCAATGGTAATCAGAAAATTTTTGCTCCCTACGCAAGGTAATTGCAGAATACGTTTGGCTGCTTCGAAAATCTCAATTTGACTGGTGTCAAAAGGGATAAGTGTAGTAGCTAGATGGTTTGCTTCGCGTACTGCTTTCCTTGCTTTGTTGAACAATACCGGCATGGGTAAATCAACAGGTTTATTATGAAACTGGAGATCTTCTACGATGAGTTGTTGTTGCGCTGTGGTTTCGCCTACTACCGCAAATGGGCAACGCTCGCGTTGTGCAATTTGGGTAAAAAGTTCTAGGTCTTGTGAATCGATCGCTAAGACATAACGCTCTTGTGCTTCATTGCACCAAATTTCTAGAGGGGTCATGCCAGGTTCATCTGTGGGAATCGCGCGCAAATGAATTTTTCCACCTCGTTCACTATCATGCATCAATTCCGGTAAAGCATTGGATAAACCACCAGCACCCACGTCATGAATTGCTAAAATGGGATTGTGTTCTCCCAACGCCCAACACGCATCAATGACTTCTTGGCAGCGACGCTCCATTTCGGGATTGCTACGTTGTACGGAGGCAAAATCAAGTTCAGCTTGGCTGCTACCTGCTGTCATAGAAGATGCTGCACTTCCCCCTAAACCAATCCCTAACGCAGGGCCACCTATTACGATTAGTCGCGTTTGTGGTGGTAATTTAACTTTCTGCACCTGCATAGGACGAATTGCACCCAAACCTCCTGCGATCATAATTGGTTTATGATAACCGCGTACTATTTCCCCTTGCTGGGCAGTAAAGGTGCGAAAATAACCACAGAGATTAGGTCGGCCAAATTCATTATTAAAGGATGCTGCACCGATAGGACCTTGTAACATAATATCGAGTGCAGAAGCCACATGTTCTGGTTTGCCTATCGTTAACTCCCACGGTTGGGGGAAATTGGGAATATGTAAATCCGATACAGAAAAACCGGCTAAACCTGCTTTTGGTTTGGCACCACGTCCAGCTGCACCTTCATCACGAATTTCACCTCCTGCGCCAGTAGCTGCACCTGGAAAAGGTGAAATAGCTGTTGGATGGTTATGCGTTTCAACTTTAATGACAATATGACTCGATTCTTCGTAATAATGATATTCATGGTCAATTGTATCTGACCAAAATCGTTTGGTTTCTGCGCCCTGCAAGATCGCTGCATTATCAGAATAGGCAGACAATGTTCCTTGTGGATGCATTTGATGGGTATATTTAATCATTTCAAATAAAGAATAGGGTTGGGTTTTATCTTGGATTACCCAATGAGAATTAAAAATTTTATGTCGGCAATGTTCTGAATTGACTTGTGCATACATCATCAATTCTACGTCAGTGGGATTACGATTAAGTTTAGTAAAGCTTTCTATTAAATAATCTATATCTTGGCTGGAAAGTGCTAACCCCAATTGTTGATTAGCGGTGTCTAAGGCCATGCGACCGTGTTGTAAAATATCAATGCTATTAAATGATTGTGGAACAACATGTTGAAATAAGGACTCAGCTTCAGTTACCGCAAACAACACTGTTTCAGTCATTAAATCATGTAATTGATTGGCAATGATGTGTAATTGTTGCGTATTTAGAGATTTAGCTGCTGTTGCATAATAAGCAATCCCATGCTCAATTCGTTTTATTGCTTTTAAGCCGCAAACATGAGCAATATCGGTAGCTTTAGATGACCAGGAGGAAATCGTACCAATACGGGGAACAACAAATAAACATTGGCCACTGGGAATAACCTTAGACGAGTAAACGACACCTCCTAACCATTCTGCTAATTCAGATGGTATTAGTGATGTAGGTTCTTGCAGCTCAACAAAATAAACCACCCGTGCTACTAAATCGCGCACCTCAGGGACACGGTGTTGGACTTGGATTAAAGACTGGCGTAACCGGAAAGCGGAAAAGGGACTATTACCAAGTATAACCAGCATACCACCCTACCTATAAGATATTGTACCGAGTGTAGACCGCATTATTACATAACCGTAAATGGAATAAAATGTAACCTTGATACAATCTATATGAAGCGTAAGCGGAATCTGGGAATCAGATTTCTGTTGTTACTGCAAAAATGCCTGGGGCATTGCGTAAATATTCTTTGTAATCCATACCATAACCAAATACATAGCGATTATCTACTTCTAATCCAGTAAAATCCGCTCTTTCCATCCCACCTGGTAGACGTGCATGTAGTTTATTTACTAATACCGCACTATATACCCCACTTGCACCCTTGGCTTTACAATACTCAATAATAGCGGCCAATGTTAACCCTCCATCAAGGATGTCATCTACCACTACGATTGTTCGGTTTTGCAAGGAATGTGAAGGTTCTGCTTTCCAATGCAATGAACCACCTTGAGTGCCGCCTTTGTAGCGAGTAACATGGATATAATCTACTTCAAGAGGAAAATCCAAACGGGGTAATAAATTTCCCATCGGTATAATGCCGCCCACCACGACACACAAAAAAATCGGATTCGTATTAGCTAATTTTGCTCGCATCCCATCTGCCATGTGATCTAATGCTGCTTCCACTTCGTGTTTAGAATAAAGCCGTTCAGCTTGGGCATAGACTTTATAAATTTGTTGCGGCAAATTACTGATTTCGTCTTTAATTACCATGATGAATCACCTTTCCTTTAAAATTGTTCCCCTCATGGCTAATAAACGTGGCTGAGCTGAGGGATTTGCTGCTATGTCAAGACTATCCAATATTTCATAAACGGCGGAGCGTTGATTACACACTAACACCATATCGCAACCCGCAGCTAATGCCGCTTGAGTACGTTGCAACATATTACCAGCCCAAGCAGCTCCCGCCATTGATAAATCATCGCTAAAAATAACACCTTGAAAACCTAATTGCTGCCGCAATACCTGCTGTAGCCAATGATGAGAAAAACTAACTGGGGCATTATCTATTTTGGGATATCTCACATGAACTGTCATAACCGCGGCTAAATCGGTTGCTAAACGAGCAAAAGGCAGTAAATCATTTTGGCTTATTGTTAACCAATCACGCTCATCTATCGGCAATTCATAATGGGAATCAGTCAATACTGCACCATGCCCTGGAAAATGCTTCCCGGTGGCCACCATACCTGCTTTATGCAGGCCTCGAATATAGGCACTGCCTAATTCACAAACAATAGCAGGTTGCGAACTAAAACTGCGATCACCAATCACCGTCTGATTTCTGCTGCCGACATCTAATACGGGTGTAAAACTAAAATCAACGTCAACCTGCAACAATTCTCGCGCCATTATATAAGCATGATCTTCAGATAAGGTGATTGCTTGCTCTGGATTTGCCAAATAACCATCACCCAGTTTTGACAAGGGTGGTAGTAAACTAAATCCCTGACGAAAACGTTGCACTCGACCACCTTCTTGGTCTACTGCAATCAATAATGGATCACGCAAGGCACGTATGTCATGCAATAGCTTTTTCAATTGCCTTGGAGATTCATAATTACGTGTGAATAGAATTATCCCGCCTAAAGCGGGGTGTTGTAACAAATCACATTCCTCAGGAGTAAGAGATGTGGTTTGCAAATCAATCATTATAGGGCCTAACTGCATCACGTACCATCACTCGTTAAAAGGTGCTTCAGCAGTTTTAAGAAACTCTAATTCTTCAGCAGTTGACATCCTGCCTAGCAATAAATTGCGGTGAGGAAAGCGACCAAAATGCTTAATGACCTCATAATGTTTAATAGCATAGGCAAGAAAATTCTCATAAATTGCACGCGTTTCAGGGAAAGCTAGATTAACTAAAATTTGATAAGCTCGAACTGCTGTAGCTTGCATTTCTAAGCTTTCAGAATGCATCAGCGGAAAATAAAAAAATACTCGCTCTATTAAACTTAATAGATGGTCAAACTCTTTCTGAATGCCGCGCAAACACAAATCCAATGCTTTTTGATCCTGAGCAAAAGAAGCGGGTGTTTGGCGATGAATATGCCGAGTAAATTGGTCAAATAAAATAATTAACCCTAGCATACCGTGAGGATCGTTTTCCCACTCAACACATTGTCCATTTACGGCTTTTTGCCAATCATCGCCAAATTTAGCTTTGATTTCTTCATCCACTTCCTTATTCCCACCAAACCAAATGCGGGTGCGGTTTTCAGAAGGTAGGACTGTTTCCTCAACATGGCCAAACCAATAGTGCAAAATCTCATCAGCGTGTTTCATGAGTTATTCGCCATTCCTTATAACTAATTAAATTATTTTTATGCTTAATAAATGCAGCGACCATCTTAATACACCTACTAAGACAAACACAATGTATGAAACAGAATACAGGTGGATGTATTCCGCCTTGTACTCGTTATAATGCAGGACAAACGCATTTAAAACATGCCCCCGCCACCTATGTGCAGACAAGCCGGCGTTGTTGCATATTTCTTATAAATAAGGTCGTTGGGTAAGAATGTCGTGTGGGTGTCGTTGGAAGACCGTAGAATACAGGGATGTATTCTACGACCGCAGGATGCAGTTT
>JBAUEV010000005.1:0-2051 GCA_049678805.1 Gammaproteobacteria bacterium | reverse complement strand
GTCCATTTAATCTACGATATTATTCTTTACGGAATGACTTAAATGTTTAACCTGCTCCATTAATCTCAGCTTTCAATAGCTTGCCGGCAGAAAATGCCGCTACTTTGGCAGCTTTAATCTGAATTATTTGCCCCGTTTGAGGATTACGACCTGTCCTTGCTTTACGTTGTCTAGCACGGAAAGTACCAAAACCAACCAATGTCACCTGGTCACCTTTTTTCAACGCTTTGGTAACTGTCTTAATGACGGCTTCTACAGCCCGACTCGCGTCTGCTTTAGATAGATTTGCATCCATTGCAATTGCATCAATTAGCTCTTGTTTATTCATTCTTCATCCTCGAAATTTCCATTCACTACATTTACGGGTATTTGATTACCCACCCATACAGCCCTCGTTTTATACCAACTGTGCGAATTGAATGTCAAGTGGAAGCCTACTTAATTAATGAGTACCGCCTACCGTCAAGGCATCAACACGTAAAGTAGGCAGCCCCACCCCTACTGGAACACTTTGACCATCTTTACCACACGTACCTATGCCGCCATCTAATTTTAAATCATTACCCAACATTGAAACTTTAGTAAGCACATCAGGTCCGTTTCCAATAAGAGTTGCGCCTTTGACTGGCCGAGTAATTTTCCCTTTTTCAATTAAATACGCTTCACTAGTGGAAAACACAAATTTTCCTGAGGTGGTGTCTACTTGCCCACCTGCAAAATTAACTGCATATAAGCCGCGATCCACGGAAGCAATAATTTCTTCAGGCGTGTATTTACCTGGCAACATATAGGTATTGGTCATGCGTGGGATAGGCAAATGGGCGTAGGATTCACGCCGACCATTTCCAGTTGGCTGAGTGTTCATCAACCGTGCGTTGAGTTTATCCTGCATATAACCACGTAATATGCCATCTTCAATCAATACCGTACATTGCGTAGGCGTCCCTTCATCATCAATATTTAGCGAACCACGACGTCCAGGTAATGTGCCGTCATCCACCACTGTGCAACCCGGTGCTGCAACTCGGGTTCCCAAACGATTGGCAAATGCGGAACTACCTTTGCGGTTGAAATCGCCTTCTAACCCATGCCCTACGGCTTCATGCAGGAGCACCCCTGGCCACCCAGAAGCCAATACGATAGGCATGGTACCCGCCGGTGCAGGGATGGCTTCAAGATTGACAAGCGCTTGCTGTACAGCTTCTCGGGCATAACTTAATGCAAGCTCTTGCTCAAGAAAGAACTCATAACCGCTGCGTCCTCCGCCACCTGCATAACCATGTTCACGACGTCCTGCTTGTTCGGCGATGACGCTAACGCCTAGACGAACTAAAGGCCGCACATCAGCGGTAAGAATGCCTTCGGAATTCATAATCAGGATAATTTCATGGGTCCCACTGAGACTAATCATGACTTGGATTACCCGTGGATCGTACCGCCTAGCTTCTGCATCTATTCGTTGTAATAGTTCAATCTTTTGATTTTCAGTTAATGTCCCTAACGGGTTAAGCACTGGATACAACGTGTGACCTGATTCTTGGCGCCAGGCGGCTACTTTTCCTTCGCTGCCAGCTTGAGTAATGCTGCGCGCTGCATCCGCTGCCTGTTGTAATGCTGGTAAATGGATGTCATCAGCATAAGCAAAACCAGTTTTTTCGCCGCTAACAACACGTATTCCCACTCCCCGCTCGACGTTAAAAGCACCATCTTTAACAATACCGTCTTCCAATGACCAAGATTCATGGCAAAGGGTTTGCAAATAAATATCAGCAAGGTCGATGTTTTTCCCCAGCATTCGATTTAATACGCTTTGCAATTTATCTTCGGTCAAATCGGCTGGCGCAAGCAATGCTTGCTGTGCCATTAACAATGGCTGTTGCATGATTCAAACCTCAACTCTTCAAAGCTTGGCATTATATACCCATACACCCCAAGATGCGATTTTTAATAACCCATCTTGCTTCGAACTTGAAACGTTTTTCAATCGAAAAACTTTACAATACAACAAGTATTGTAAAGTTTTTCTCAATCAAAACGTTTCAATTTCTGGC
>JBAUEV010000004.1:0-5676 GCA_049678805.1 Gammaproteobacteria bacterium | reverse complement strand
GATAGTGTTTATGCGCAAATTCTCAGTTTAGGGGAACGTTTGTCTGCTCAAATTATGTATACATTCATGCAAGCTAAAAACGTTGAAGTCGAATTATTAGATAGCCGCGAATACATCAAAACAAAAGGCGCATTCAGAGAAGGAGTGCCCATCATCGAGGAAATTGAGAAGCGTTTTTCTAAATTTAGAAATAAATCACCCCAAGTCCTTTTAATGGCAGGGTTTGTTGCCTCTAATATGGAAAATAAATTGACTTTGCTGGGACGTAATGGTTCTGACTATTCTGCTGCCTTAATGGCGGCGGGTTTGCAGTCGGAATGCTGCGAGATTTGGACTGATGTAGACGGTATTTATACCGCTGATCCACGCCTTATTCCGGATGCAAAGTTCACTTCTGAAATGAGTTATGGTGAGGCTATGGAATTATCCTTCTATGGCGCAAAGGTATTACATCCAAAAACAATCGCGCCTCTTATAACACGCCGCATTCCTATGCGGATTTGCAATAGTTTAAAGCCAAGTGGTGCTGGAACAAAGATTCATCACGATATTCAAGCGAATTGTGCACCGGTGCGGGGTATTTCATGTCTAGATAATATTGCGATGATAAATATTTATGGTCCTGGTATGAAAAATATCCACAGTATTGCGGCCAGAATTTTTACTGCCATTTCTAAGCACAATATCGCCATTGTATTAATTACCCAGTCGAGTTCGGAATATTCTATTTGTTTTTGTGTGGCTGAGCATGAAGTATCCCAAGCAAAAGCAGTACTGAATGAAGAATTGGCACTTGAGCTGAAAGAGCGGCTTATTGAAAATATTGATGTGTTGCATCATCATGCTATTATTTCGATTGTTGGTGAAGGGATGCGCGCGCGTCGTGGTATTGCTGGAAAATTCTTTTCAGCATTTGCCTCCGCTGATATTAATGTTGTTGCTATCTCGCAAGGTTCATCTGAACGCTCAATTTCCACTGTTATTAATGGCAGTGATAGTATTTTGGCAATGAATGTTGTACATCGCTTCTTCTTTAAAACAGTACAACCGATTGAAGTGTTTTTACTTGGACCCGGAGCAGTAGGTAGTCAATTGCTTGAACAAATTCGTTTACGTCAAAATGAATTACTTCTACAAAATGTAGACATTCGTGTTCATGGAATTATGAATTCTAAACGGATGGTGTTATCTAAAGAAGGCATTAATTTAGACAGATGGAGCGAGCAATTTAAAAGCTCTTCAGAAGCAAATGATTTTTCGGCCATTCTCAAACATGTACAGCGAGAAAAGCTTCCTAATGCGGTATTGGTTGACTGCACTAGCTCAGAAGATGTTGCTGAAAGCTACTTAGACGCATTTAATAATCGGATACATGTAGTAACAGCCAATAAAAAAGCCAATACGAGTAATATGTCTTATTATCGAGAGTTACGTAATAAGGCAAATAAACACGGTCGACGCTTTTTGTATGAGACGAATGTGGGTGCTGGTTTGCCGGTGATTGATACCTTACAAAATCTGCTGAAAAGTGGCGATCAACTGCTAAGTTTCTCTGGCATTTTATCAGGTTCACTTTCTTTTATATTCGGCCTGTTGGAAGAAGAGGTGCCTTTCTCAAAAGCAATTGCTATTGCCCGCGATAATCGTTTCACTGAGCCTGATCCGCGTGATGATCTGAGTGGGTTGGATGTCGCCCGTAAATTACTTATTCTGTATCGTGAAACAGGTAGTCAAACAGAATTAAATGGTGTAGAAATAGAACCTTTGTTCCCTGCTGATTTTGATGCAAGTGGCAGCATTCAAGATTTTCTCCAGAACTTACGTGTATTAGATGATTACTTTGCAAATCGAGTCAAACAGCAAAAAGAATGCGGAAAAGTAATGCGATTTATGGGGCAAATTAATAATGGCAAATGCCAAGTTGGAATAAAAGCAGTGGATAAAAACCATCCCTTATATGCTATCAAAGGTGGCGAAAATGCCTTTGCATTTCTTACCAAGCGATATTCACCCATTCCACTTGTGGTGCGTGGTTATGGGGCTGGGACAGAAGTAACAGCAGCGGGAGTATTCACCGACATTCTACGTATGGTGCATTGGAATGTTACTGGAGACAGCTATGAAAATTAGAGCCTTTGCCCCGGCATCAGCCGGTAATTTTCTCATAGGTTTTGATACCTTAGGAGCCGCTTTTGCCAGTATGGATCAGGAACTTTTTGGCGACATTGTTACCATTGAAGAAAATAGTGAAGCTGCTATTGAAGTAACGGGTCGCTATGCTCACAAACTTCCTAACGATCCGAACAAAAATATTGTGACCCTATGCCGCAATTTTTTCCACGATCACCTTGCAACAAAAGGTATTACCCGAAAAAATTTTATTTTGGGTTTGGAAAAATGTTTACCTATTTGTAGTGGTTTAGGTTCCAGTGGGGCTTCTATTGTAGCAACACTTGTAGCGCTCAATGAGTTTTATGGCCATGTATTTACAAAAAATGAATTATTAATTTTTGCTGGGGAAATGGAAAAAACGGTTAGTGGCTCGATTCATTATGACAATGTTGCACCTAGTTTGTTAGGCAAACTGCAGCTTATTACTTCTAATAAAAAACAACTTAGCGAAACTTTACCTTTTTTTGATGATTGGTTTTTCGTTGTTTATTATCCTGGCATCGAGGTATCCACTTGTCGCGCTCGTGAAATATTACCCGAGACTTTTAGCTTGCCTGTAGTAACAAATTATTGGCAAAAATTAGCGAGTTTTGTGCATGGTCTTTATCGTCAAGATAAAGCATTAGTAGCCTCTTTATTACAAGATGACCTGATTGAACCTTATCGTTCAACACTCGTGCCTGAATTCGCTGAAATTCGTGCTATTTCATTTGCCTCTGGTGCATTTGCTTTTGGTCTTTCAGGTTCTGGCCCTACCTGCTTAGCCATTACTGATTCACTCGAAAATGCTCGTCATATACAATCGGTTATTAGTGACACAATATTAGCTTGTCCTGAAGCTTTTTGCCGGATTTGTACCCTCGATCAGCATGGAGCACGTATACTAAAGGAGAATGTAAAACATGCGGTTGTATAACATCAATGATTGCAACGAAACTGCAAGTTTTATCCAAGCAGCATTGCGAGGGATGGGTTCTAAAGGCGGTTTATATTTTCCTGAAAAATTTCCCTATTTTAAAGATATAAATACTCTCCTTGGCCAAGATTTTATTAACCGCTCCATCAGCATCGCCAAAGCGTTTTTGGAGGATGAATTACCGAATGAAACAATTATTCGCCTGGTGAAAAATACTTTTCAATTTCCTGTCATTTTACGACCTATTACTTCGAAAATATCGGCGCTTGAATTATTTCATGGACCAACACTAGCATTTAAAGATTTTGGTGCGCGCTTCATGGCGGAGCTTTTTTCTGAATTACGCCACATCAACAAGGATGACAAACCGACCACTATTCTTTGTGCAACATCGGGAGATACCGGCGCGGCTGTTGCCAATGCTTTTTATGGTTTATCTCATATTCAAGTGGTAATTTTATATCCTTATCAACGCATTTCGGCATTACAAGAAAAAATGTTTTGTACCCTCGGCGGTAATATCCACACCTTGGCTGTAAAAGGAGATTTTGATGTTTGCCAAGCAATGGTAAAGCAGTGTTTTGCACATCCCGAATTAGTGGACTCTTTGGGACTTAACGTGGCTAATTCGATTAATATTAGTCGTTTGTTACCGCAAAGTTTTTATTATTTTGAAGCGATGGCTCAACTTCCTCAGAACGATAACACTGTAATCGCAGTACCGAGTGGTAATTTTGGAAATCTAACGGCAGGGCTTTGGGCGCAACGAATGGGTTTACCGATTAAATCATTTATAGCTGCAACTAACAGCAATGACACCATTCCACGCTATTTACGAACAGGGAAATGGCAAGTAAACCCGACGGTAAACACTTTATCAAATGCTATTGATGTGAGTTTTCCTAATAATTGGCCACGAATCGAAGAGCTGTTTAACAAGAAAGGCGAAATGCCACAACAAAATATACGCAGCATTGCAATCAATGAAGATGATACTATCGATGCTATGCGAGAACTGCATGGGTTGGGTTATATCGCGGATCCGCATAGTGCTGTTGCCTACGCAGGCCTAAAAGAATGCCTTCAGGCAGATGAACGTGGGGTATTTATATGTACGGCGCACCCTGCTAAATTCAAACAAAGCGTTGAGCAAATTTTGCAAATAGAAATCCCACTCTCTTCAGCGTTAGCTAATGTTGTGGAAAAACCCATTCTATCGAAGATAGTCGAAGCGGATTTTGCAGCTATTCGTAGTTTTTTATGTGAATTAGGATAATAGGATTGGGTTTATGTAACAGCGTATACTCTCATTGAAAGCTGCATTTATGGTATAATACACTGCATTTTAACTAATTTTTCTGGATGCGACAGCCCAGAGTCAACAATGATCGAACAACGTCGCCAACAACGAATTGCCACTTTAAACCGCATTGCACACCATTATGACCAGCATGCCAAATGGCAACAGGAGATTGCTCAGCGGTTGGTTGAGCATCTTGAACCCATGCGGATAGCACCAAAATTGATTTTGGACTTGGGCGCACGTACGGGTTATAGCACACGTTTATTACACAAACGTTACCCCAAAGCAACTATTGTTGCCGTTGACTGCGCAGAAAAAATGTTACAACAAGCTCGTAAATACAGCAGTTGGTGGTGGCGTCCATCTTTGCTGTGTGCCACAGAGGAACATTTACCATTTGCTAGCCATCGTTTTGATTTAATATTTGCTAATTTAGTATTGGCTGAAAGTCAGAATAGCGAACAAATATTGTGTGAAATTCGACGCGCATTACGTCCGGAAGGATTGTTTTTATTTTCTACCCTAGGGCCTTTTACTTTACACGAACTGCGTCATAGCTGGGCACAAGCTGATGATAAACACGTTCATGTGCATGATTTTGTGGATATGCACGATTGGGGAGATCACTTGGTTCATGCGGGATTGCTTGATCCTGTGATGGATATGGAGCAACTTACTGTATTGTATGATGATATTGATACATTATTCCGTGATTTACGTGGTACCGGTTGTCAAAATCAGTCGGTCATGCGTTTTCAATATTTAACGGGTAAACAGCGTTTGCAAAAATTTTTGCAAGCCTATGAACCTTTTCGTCAAGCAGATGGCGTTTGGCCGGTTACATTGGAGGTTGTGTATGGTCATGCGTGGGGTCCAGAGGCTATTACAACAGTGCGACTGGATGAAAAGGGTGAAGCACGCATTCCGTTGCATGCAATTAAAATGTTACGACGATAAAATTAATGCCCGGCTCGAATCCCCGCGGCATCGACCGCGGGGTCTACAGAGAGATGCATGAGGAATGGATCCCGCGGTCAAGCCGGCGTTGTTGCAGACTTTGTCATTCAGGCGACGTACCGCGCTTTATGCGCGGTATCCAGTTTTTTTCGTCATTGCGAGGAGCGAAGCGACGTGGCAATCCAGGTTTTGAAGATGGATTGCTTCGGCCAAAAAACGGCCTCGCAGCATCTGTGTTAAATTACAAGCGTTTTTTTATTATTAAATGTAATTTTCTACCCAAGGCGTTTTTCGTTTTAAAACACTTTGAATAATTAATAATAGCTTG
>JBAUEV010000003.1:0-6038 GCA_049678805.1 Gammaproteobacteria bacterium | reverse complement strand
CCAATCAAGTCGTGGGATGACAAATTATTTTGTAGAGCGGAAATAATTCATTTGATTTTAATCAACAAACATCGAACTGACAGATTCTTTGTGGTTGATACGGTAGATGGTTTCGGCCAATATGGGTGCCAGAGTGAGTTGGCGAATTTTGGAGCAGTTTTGAGCATCGGGAGTTAGGGGAATGCTGTCGGCTACAACTAATTCATCGAGTTGAGAAACGGCAATGTTGGCAATGGCCTTCCCCGCTAAAACAGGATGAGTACAATAAGCACGTACGGTCGCAGCGCCATTTTCTTTTAGTGCACGTGCTGCGTTGCATAAGGTACCGCCAGTATCAACGATATCATCTACTAAGATACAATCGCGATTTTTAACATCACCAATGACTTGAATAACTTCAGAGTGATTTGCTTTACGACGTCGCTTATCAATAATGGCCAAATCGGAATCATTAAGCCGCTTAGCAATGGCTCGCGCGCGTACGACACCACCCACGTCCGGAGACACAACGAGCGGTGCGGGCGGGTTTTGTACGCGCATGTCTTCCAACATCAAAGCGTTGGGATAAACGTTGTCTACTGGAATAGAGAAAAATCCTTGGATTTGGTCGGTGTGTAAATCAACCGTAATTACTCGGGTAATGCCAACAGTAGCCATCATATCAGCGACCACTTTGGCGGTGATAGGTACACGTGCGGAACGAATCCGACGATCTTGGCGTGCATAGCCAAAATAGGGCACGATGGCGGTAATGCTAGCTGCAGAAGCGCGACGAAATGCATCGGCCATGATGATGAGTTCCATCAAGTTTTCGTTGGTAGGGTTGCAGGTAGACTGAAAAATAAAAATTTCTCGACCACGAACATTTTCTAGAATTTCTACCATGGTTTCGCCGTCGCTGAAGCGACCTACATTCGCTTTGCCAATGGGAATGTTTAGGTATTTTGCTACCTTTTCGGCAAGTACTGGGTTTGCATTGCCCGTGAAAATTTTAATTTCTGGCACAGAATACCTCAGAATAGTCATCTGAATTAGATTGGCTGGGGTGCAAGGATTCGAACCTCGGAATGCGGGGATCAAAACCCCGTGCCTTACCACTTGGCGACACCCCAGAGAACTATACTTTTCGCTTTTCAATTTAATGAAACGCTTTAAGTATAACTCGAATGTTTTATAAATTACCCAAGACAATGAGATTTCATTTATAAAGCATTTGAGCTGCTAACATTGGTAGATCTTAGCAGCGCTCTATTGTGCTTACAGATCACGATTCTGTCAACACTAAGGGTCGAAATTTGGAGGCAAATAGTTTAATTTTTTCCTTTGAGTTGATGATAAATCTCTCCATCGTTTCGCTTACCGATTAGACTTATGTAGATAGTATCTTCATCAACGCGATAAATAACTCGATATTCACCTGTGTCAACACGATAGAGCTCTTCATAGCCTTGCAACTTTTTGGAATCTTGTGGATGGGGAAATTTTGTAAGCCGTAGGATAGTAGTAAAACATTGTTTACAGTGTTTGGGGGGTAATTGAAGTAAAAAATCAGCGGCGTGTTTAGAAATGTCCAGTTTTCTTATGGTCATTACTTATCCTTTTTTCTAATTTTCTAAGTAACTCAACGGATTCTTCTACGCCAAGATAACCATCTTTCTCTGCTTTTAAAGCACGCATTGCCCAAAGCTGATCTTCAAGCTCCGATAGTCTTTGAAATTCCTCATAAGACATAAGGACTGAAATAGGCCTACCACTTTTTTCAACAATGACTGTCTCTTTAATGGCAGTTTCCAAATACTGACCAAGATGGTTTTTCAAATTGGTTGCTGAAGTATGTTGCATAGTAAATTAACTCCATTGAATAAGGCCATTTTAGCTAAAATGTACGATTTAAACAACCATTAATAAAGCGACTTGTTAGGGAATGCCCTGGATGGTCATCACAATTGCCATTGTTTAACTACAATGCGGATTCGAGTTGCGCCATCGCTTAACTCTATGCGTGCAGGTAATTCAAATTGCTGTACAGTTTGAAAAGCACGGTAATGAATCGTCCAGCCTTGTTGTTGTAATACGACCAAATGACCGGATGTATCAAATTGTTTTTGAGAAGTTGAACCAGGTGCGGGTAAGCTACGTACCCAGTAATACATATTTGAGATCGGTAATTGCCAGCCTAATTGGCTTTGCATAAGTTGCTCGGGCGTTGCGGCGCTTACACTTTGAGTGGCCGATTTCCAGAGTGTAACTCGGTTGGCATTGCCGGTAATTTTAACGCTGCCGACGTTCAGTGGGCTGTAGACAGTAATTTGATATTGTTCCGGCTGTTGTTGCCAAACAAGTGAGGTTAGCAAGTTACGATTATCAGGTAGGTGGACACCCATGCGACTTGAAAGTTGCCAGGCATTGATGTTTTCTAATTGAGTTCGTTGTTGCTGCCAGGTTGCTGGTGGCGTTGTTGTTGTGGTTGCTGCAGGGGGGCGCATTGACGCACAACCACTCAAAAGAAATACACTGGTTAAAAATAAACTGCTTAATATCCGATTTAGATTACGAATCATATTTTGATCTTCCTTTTGTAAATGAGTTAAATTCCTAAAAGTTTAAGAAAATGCCAAATGATAGCTGCCAAAATTCCAGCAGCAGGTATCGTAAAAATCCAAGCCCAAACAATGCGACGGGCGATGCCCCAACGCACTGCAGAAGTACCGTTAAGCGCGGAGCCTACGCCGACCACTGCACCGGTAATAGTGTGGGTCGTAGAAACGGGAATTCCTAAAATAGTTGCTAACGATAAAGTAAGCGCACTGGCAGTTTCAGCGCAAAATCCACTCACCGGTTTTAACTTAGTAATACGCATGCCCATGGTTTTTACAATCCTCCAACC
Source organism: Gammaproteobacteria bacterium (assembly GCA_049678805.1). Taxonomy (GTDB): domain Bacteria; phylum Pseudomonadota; class Gammaproteobacteria; genus JBAUEV01. The sequence goes on along the minus strand of JBAUEV010000003.1, from coordinate 3,151 downwards.
GCCAAATAAAGTTCCTAACGCAATTACCAGGTTGCACGATACGATAACCCAGAACGGAACATAAAAATGTTTTCCTAAATGTCCTGTAGAGAATAATAACACAGCAATAATCCCCATGGTTTTTTGAGCGTCATTGCCGCCATGCCCTAGACTGATGAAAGCAGAGGAAAGGAGTTGTAAGCGGCGGAACCAGTGGTCAACACGTTGTGGTGACGAATTGAAAAATATGCGGACCACGATAAATATCAGCACCATACCGAGAATCATCCCCATTAATGGCGACAAAATGATCGAAACGCCCACTTTGGTAAGGCCGCCTATGTTTAAGATGTGCCAACCTGCTCTAGCAATGCCAGCACCGACTAAACCACCAATGAGTGCGTGAGAGGAGCTGGTAGGTAGACTAACAAACCAGGTAAGTAAATCCCAAAGAGTGGCGCCGAGCAACGCCGCTAGGATTAAGGTGGGGGTGATAATATGCGGGTCAACTAGTCCGGTACCAATGGTAGTAGCAACGTTGAGTTTGAAAAATAAAAAAGCAACAAAATTGAAAAATGCTGCCCAAACGACTGCCCAATGCGGCTTTAAAACACGGGTAGACACCACGGTTGCAATGGAATTGGCCGCGTCATGAAAGCCATTCAAAAAATCAAAAGCCAGAGCAAAAAGAATGATGACAATGAGTAACCAAATACTTGTCATAATACTTATCCTTAATAATTAAGCATATTCCAACATGATGCTTTTAATAAGATTGGAAGTATCCTGACAATCATTGATGACGCCTTTGAGTCGTTCATAAACTTCTTGGAGTTTCAGTAATTGTTTGAAATCGTTTTCATGATCGAACAATTTCTTGACGCCACTGAGTAACACGGCTTCAGCGGCATTTTCGAGTTGATCTATTTCTAAGCAGATTTGAGTAATAGAAGTGAGATTCTTTAGCGAATTAAGTTGATAAACGGCCGTTTTAAGGTGATTAACGACATGGACAATCAATTCGGCTAGCTTAATGACTTCAGAAGGAACAGTTACAAAATGATAAATAGTAAATCGTTGTGCCATGTGATTAATCGAATCCAGAATATCGTCTAGCTTACCAATTAAAGCGTTAATGTCGTTGCGATCAAAGGGGGTGATAAACGTTTTATGCAATAGAGCATAAGTGTGTAAAGCAACCTCATCACCATGACGTTCGTAGTCTCCTATTCGTGCGGCGTATTCTGCGATGGCAGAGGGATCATTGACTAAATCATGCAGTGCATCCGCTGCTTTAGTTAATTGATCGGCTGCTTGCTGGAATAATATAAAAAAGTTTTCTTGCTTTGGTATCAAGCGAGGCAACATAGAGCAACTCCTTCTACACAATACTAAGTTGGGCGCCAGTATAATGGCTTTGCGATTGAGAATCCAGGTAAGTTGTGAGATATGATACGCTTATCTCACCAAAGTCATCTGTAAATGTATTAGAATAATTACCACGCATTCATTTTTAATAACTAAGTTGACGTTCATGCAATTATTGGCTTTAGGGATTAATCATAAGACTGCCCCGCTGGCGATTCGTGAGCAAGTCATCTTTACGCCAGAAACAACACCTTTGGCACTGCGGGATTTATTAAAACATCAAGCCGTTAACGAAGCAGTGATTTTATCCACTTGCAATCGTACTGAACTTTATACTCATACTGCCAATCACCAATCACTCAAGGAATGGTTAATTGCGCATCATCGCTTGCAGCCGCAAATTATCGAACCGTGTTTTTATTATCATTACGACCAAAAAGCGGTGCAACACATTATGCGTGTTGCCAGTGGTTTGGATTCGGCGATGGTGGGTGAGCCACAAGTGCTAGGGCAAATGAAGCAAGCGGTAGCACTTGCGCAGCAAGCAGGGGCTTTGGGTACCCCGCTAGGACGATTATTTCGCAAAGTATTTACCGTCAGTAAACAAGTTCGTAGCCAAACTGAAATTGGAGTTGGTTCGCTGTCATTAGCCCATGTGGCGGTTAATCTTGCGCAGCGTATTTTTGCCGATTTGGCGACTTGCAAAGCATTGTTAGTAGGTGCGGGTGAACATATGGAATTGGTGGCGGCCTATTTGGCCAATCAACGGATTAAGCGAGTGATGGTTGCCAATCGTTCCTTGGATAAAGCACAACAATTAGCGGATCGTTATCATGGGCAGGCTATTTCACTGGGTGACGTGCCAGTTTATTTACGGGAAGCTGATATTGTTATTACTTCGACCGCCAGCCCCTTACCGCTGTTAGGTAAAGGTGCTGTAGAGAGTGCATTAAAACAACGCAAACATCGCCCGATGTTAATGGTAGATTTAGCTGTGCCGCGCGATGTTGAACCACAAGTAGCAGAGTTGGCGGATGTTTATTTATACAATTTAGATGATTTACAGGCTATTATTGCTCAAAATCAACAAACACGCAGCATGGCCACGACTCAAGCTGAAGCATTGATTGCTTTACAAGCAGAACGCTTCATTCAGGAGTTGCGGGCACTTGACAGTGTGGCAACTATTAACGCTTTCCGTCAATCGCTGGAGTCGTTGCGCGATCAAGAAGTACAAATCGCTTTACAGCAATTACAACAAGGTCAGCCTCCGCAAGAGATAATTAGCCGATTGGGGCACCGCTTACTCAATAAAATTACGCATGCTCCCAGCGTGCGGATACGAGAAGCAACTGCGCGTGGTGAAGTGGATGCACTATTATGGTTACGGCGATTATTTGACATTGATGTGGTAAATCATCGAGAAAATGCGGAAAGCGATGATAAACAAGAATCGTGATGGCATTAAATTAAGTTATAAGATCGCCAATGAACATAAACAGCAGGATTTTGTGCTGATTCACAATGCAGGCGGCAATCACCAATTTATGGATGAACAATTCAAACATTTAAAACAATTTTGTAGTGAAGACGCTTTTCGAAAACATTGTCCTCAGGTAGAAGTAGGAAAAGTAATAGGAGCAGGACACTGGGCAACATTAGAAGGGTCTAAGCAAGTCAATGCTATGATCGAGCGTTTTTTGGAAATTGTTTAAGTTTCTCTATCCCCCTTCCAGGGGCACTGCCATTAAGTTAAGGCAGTTGCTACAATTCCGCCGCCGTCATTGCGAGGAGCGTTAGCGAC
>JBAUEV010000002.1:0-6889 GCA_049678805.1 Gammaproteobacteria bacterium | reverse complement strand
TAAGATTTTTTCTGGATGCCGCGGACAAGCCGCGGCACGTAGGCAGTGCGGTGTAGTTGCACATAGGCGGGGAGGTAGAACTGGACGTAGGCGGTGAGGTGAAGTGCCATGTTTTAGTGTGGGAGCTCTGGCGGGGCGGTACAGGGATATTAGAGAATGTTTACTTAGTGATATTATAATATTTCAAGAGAATTACTATGACCACTGTTGCACAATTTACTATTGATTATGTCCAATTTCTCAATCACGAAAGCAAAATCGTACAAACGTTACCAGAATTTGCTAAAGATCTATCACAACTCAAAGCCATGTACCGCAGCATGGTACTGACCCGTATCCTCGACGCTAAAGCAGTCAATCTACAACGCATGGGCAAAATGGGCACCTACCCTTCCTCACTTGGCCAGGAAGCTTATGCCATAGGCATGGGTTATGCCCTACAACCTGACGATATCTTTTGCCCTTACTACCGCGATCAAGGCTGCATGCTACAACGGGGCGTAAAAGCATCCGAAATCCTGGCCTTCTGGGGCGGCGATGAGCGCGCCTCTAATTACGCCAACCAAAAAATTCATGAGGATTTCCCCATCGCCATACCGGTCGCTAGCCAGACATTACATGCCGCAGGTATCGCTTACGCACTAAAAATACGTAAACAAAAGCGCGCTGTATTAACCAGCATTGGCGAAGGCGGTACTTCAAAAGGAGATTTTTACGAAGCAATGAATTTTGCTGGTGCGCAGCACCTGCCGGTCGTGTTCGTTATCAACAACAACCAATGGGCGATTTCTGTACCCCGTTCATTGCAATCGGGCGCAAAAACATTAGCACAAAAAGCCATCGCCGCCGGTTTCCCTGGCATACAAGTGGATGGCAATGATGTCATTGCAGTTCGCCATGTTATCGAACAAGCATTAACAAAAGCACACCAAGGTGAAGGCCCCACTCTGGTTGAAGCTGTAACTTACCGCTTGTGCGACCACACCACTGCAGACGATGCTAAACGCTATGCGGATAAAGCTGAACTTGAAAAGGCTTGGCAGTATGAACCTATTGCTCGGTTGCGTAATTACTTACAAGAACAAAACGCATGGAGCGACCAAGACGAACAACAACTACAGCAAGCCTGCACCGCCGAAATTGACCAAGCCATCCAAGAGTATTTACAATTACCACCTCCGCCGCCAACAGAAATATTTGATTATATGTATGCTCAATTACCTAAACCTTTGGCCGCTCAACGTGAGGAGTTTGTGCAGATTACTCAAATGCAATAACATTTCTTGCAGCTAGGGAATCGCCTGATTAGCCGTTCACCCTTCGAGACGCAGCACGTTGTGCCGCTCCTCAGGGCGATCGGTAATAAGTGAAAGCCTCGTTCGTCCTGAGGAGGCTGCGTAGCAGCCGTCTCGAAGGATGAAGGGCCTCGAGGACAGAGATGTGCCGTGGAGCACGGAACGACATAGGTGGTTCCCTAGCAACAGAAGGTTCCCGTAACAGAATGAAATTTTAAATGAGAAATTAATACATTATGTCAGAAGTTACTCCAACCAACACGAATCCAACTGCAAAATCCGGAATCACCTTAGTTGAGGCTATTAACCAAGCCTTGCATTATGCAATGGCAGAAGATGAAAATGTCATTGTGTTAGGTGAAGATGTTGGCAAAAATGGTGGCGTATTTCGTGCCACTGTTGGCTTGCAACAACGCTTTGGAGAAGAACGCGTGCTTGAAACACCCCTTGCAGAAGCCATGATCGCTGGCATTGCCATCGGCATGGCTGCACAAGGATTGCGTCCCGTAGCAGAATTTCAATTTATGGGCTTTAGCTATTCTGGAATTGACCAAATCATTAATCATGCTGCACGTTTACGCAATCGCAGCCGTGGCCGCATCACCTGCCCAGTGGTTTATCGTATGCCACATGGCGGTGGTATCCGCGCGCCTGAACATCATTCCGAAAGCACCGAGGCATTGTACGCGCATATACCAGGCCTGCGAGTGGTAATCCCTTCTTCGCCCGCACGCGCTTATGGATTATTATTAGCAGCGATTCGTGACCCAGACCCCGTTATTTTTCTAGAACCAACACGTTTATACCGTTTGGTAAAACAAAACGTTCCTGATAATGGCCAAGCATTGCCATTAGACAAATGTTTTATTTTGCGTGAAGGCAGCGACGTTACCTTAGTGAGCTGGGGAGCAGCGTTACATGAAACTTTGCAAACCGCAGATACTCTACAAGAGCAAGGTATATCGGCTGAAGTCATTGATGTCGCAACTCTCAAACCACTGGATATCGAAACCATCTTACAATCGGTTACTAAAACAGGTCGCTGCATCATTGTTCACGAGGCTTCTTTGACAGGAGGCATTGGTGCGGAAATAGCCGCATTAGTCGCTGAAAAAGGGTTATTATCATTACTTGCCCCCATTCATCGCATAACGGGTTACGATATTGTGATGCCTTATCCAAAATTAGAAAAATACTATATACCCAACGTGCAACGCATTACTCAAGCTGTACAACAAATTATGGAGTTCGCATGAAAACATTTAATTTGCCCGATTTAGGGGAAGGTTTAGCCGAAGCTGAGATTCGTGAATGGTATGTTGCCGAAGGCGACGAAGTAAAAGTTGAACAACCTTTGTTAGCGATGGAAACTGCCAAAGCGGTGGTAGATGTACCCTCACCGTTTAGCGGTCGCATCCAAAAATTATATGGCAAAGCGGGCGATATTATTCAAACAGGGCATCCCTTGGTTTCCTTTGAAGGCGAAAGCGATGCTGGCACAGTGGTGGGCGCTTTACAAGTTGGCAATGAAATTCTTGAAGAAGCGCCGGAAGGCATTGCTGTCGCCACTGCAACTACTGCGAAGATTAAAGCCAGCCCAGCAGTACGCGCTTTAGCTAAGCAATCACAGGTGGATTTAGCTACTGTTAAAGCAACAGGGCCAGGAGGGGCTATTACGCTGGATGATGTAAAACGCACTGCTGCAGCTAGCCCGGCGGCAGGAGAAACTCTGCACGGTGTACGCCGCGTAATGGCACAAACCATGGCTGCTGCCCACCATGAAGTTGTGCCTATCACGGTGGTCGAAGATGCAGATATCCAACATTGGCCAGCAAATACTGACATTACCGTGCGTTTGATACGCGCTATTGCAGCGGCATGTGCTACAGAACCCGCTTTAAATGCGCATTTTCATGGCCAATCGCTAAGCCGCCAATTGTTTAAAGAAATCAATTTAGGATTAGCCTTGGATACACCTGCTGGTTTGTATGTTCCCGTATTAAAAAATGTTACACAACGTAACGATGCTGAGTTACGTCAACAAATTGACGCTTATAAAACGCAAGCACGGGAGCAAAATTTTTCACCAGAAGATTTGCACGGTACAACGATTACCTTATCTAATTTTGGCACTTTTACTGGCCGTTATGCCAGTCCAATTGTGGTTCCTCCAACAGTCGCTATTCTCGCTGTTGGCCGACTACGTGATGAGGTGATCGCCACTCAAGAAGGCGTAGCTGTGCATAAAATAATGCCATTGTCGTTAACCGTGGATCACCGTGCAGTAACTGGCGGTGAAGCCGCACGTTTTTTAGCCGCTTTGATTAAGCAGTTGCAAGAGTGAATAAGAAGGCTACATTGCGCTCGCAATGACGGGTTGATCCCTATCGGCTGATTCAAAGGCCACAGCATACATGATAAAATAGCTGCGTCTACTTGTGGCATAGGATGATTTTTAACCCAAGGATGGTGCGACAGTGCCCAATATTAACCAAAGACTTCTCTCAAATATTCTTTTTACTGTTTCTTTTGTGATCCTGCTCATTATCAATGCGCTGTCATTAATGCAAATTAAAAAAATTGACACTGCCAATAAACAGATTGTGCGCACGCATCAAATAATGGAATCAGCACAAAACATTTTTTTAAATGTGCTTGAAACCGAAAACGACCAACGAAGCTATTTAATCACTGGCGATGAACCTTATAAAAGCAATTTACAGAATGGAATGAGAGATATTTATGAGAGCATTCAAGCTACTAGACAATTGGTTGGTGATAATCCTGAGCAGCTTTCAAGACTTGGATTAATTGAGTCTATATTAAAAGATCGTTTAATAATCTTAAATAGACTTATTGACTTGAAAAAACAAAAACAAGTTCTATCAAAAGAAGGTATAAACTTAGTCCGTCAAGAACAAAATTTTGCCGATCATACTCAGCAAGTAATCGTTAACATAATCGAAGAAGAATTTGTCCTACTGAAACAGCATAATCAGGCTATTTATGAAGATATTCGCTTAGCTAATATTTTAACGATTATTGCCGTCTTTATCATGATGCTCTATTTCTTACTTTACTTCATCTATTTCAATTACCAATTATCTCAAAGAATTCAATCTGAAAAAAAGAAGAAAACTGTAGAAAATCAATTAAAAGGCATTATTGAAGGCTCTTCTGAATTAATCGCTGCATTGGATTTAAAAGGTTGCTACATTCTTTATAACAGCGCTTATGAACGAGAGTTTAAAAAGATTTGCAATAAACAAATTGCACTCGGAATGAGTCTTGAAGAAGCTCTTGCCGCAGCACCTGCTTATAAATCGAAAGTATTTCATAATTGGCAGCGCGCTATTTCAGGCGAAGAATTTACCGATGAGGTAGAACTGGGCGATAATATTTATGAGGCAACTTTTAGTACTATCAGAGACGATGATGAAAACAGAATTGGTGCCGCACTGGTTACTCGGAATATCACTCAGCGCATGAACCAAGAACAAGAGATGCAAAACTTAAACAAAGAATTAATAGATGAGATGAACAAGCTCGATAATCATAACAAAAAGATGACTTTATTAGTTGAAATGAGCGATGCTTTACAGGCATGCGCAACTGTGGAAGAAGTAGCCAAGGTCATTGCAAATTTCGCTGAAAAAATATTGAATTTTGCCAGCGGGGTTTTGTATATCATGCCTGTCAGTAGCAAACAGCTTGAAGCAATGGCAATGTGGGGTAACCCGACCCAACAACAACCTATTATACCAACTGACCGATGCTGGGCACTCAGACGCGGTCATTTATATCAAGTTAATGATGTTCAAAAAGATTTACCCTGCGAACATATTCTTATCTCTGAACAAAAAACCAACCCTTATATTTGCATGCCACTTATCGCCCAAAACAATATTTATGGGTTACTTTATTTGGAGCTATTGGTCAATGGAGCATCTTTTTTCGAACACCGCCGTATTTTGATTACCGCTATTGCCGAAGCGGCTGCATTAGCTCTTGCCAATGTAAGATTGCGTGATTTGTTACGCACCCAATCCATTCATGACAGTTTGACTGGGTTATATAATCGCCGGTTTTTAGAGGAATTTTTAGAGAAAGAATTTAATCAAGTAAAACGTAAACCAACTTCAATTGCAATGATTATGCTAGATATTGATTATTTTAAAAAGTTTAATGATACCTATGGGCATGAATTAGGAGATAAAGTATTACACGAACTGGGTAAACTATTGCAAAATGTAGGCCGTTCAGGCGATATTATCTGTCGTTACGGCGGCGAAGAATTCATATGGGTACTGCATGATTGCACCTTGGAATTTGCGATACAACGTGCAGCAATATTACAGAAAAAAATTGCTAAAATCGCAATTCTACATAAAGGTGAGCCAGTGGAGCCGGTAACAGTTTCGTTAGGCATCGCTATTTTCCCAGAAAACGGCAGAAACTCTACTGAGTTAATGAATGCAGCGGATAAAGCGCTTTATCAGGCTAAACAAACGGGACGAAATAAAATAGTTGTATATTCCGAAAAAATTGATTCAACCCCGCGTCAGTAACAACGCGGGTGCGCCCTAACCCTCCCCCTTGGAGGGGAAGGGAATAATTCGTGCACGATCTTCAAACGCCACCTGAAGATATTCTTACCCAAAGATTCTCCTAAGACGAGGGGTAGCTAAAATTTTGTCCCTGTACAGAATTTTCAGGTATTATATATCGCAAGAAGTCATCATTTTTATTACTAACAGCCAAATTCTGCTCAACAGTCGGAATAATCGTCAAAAGTTTGTTCTTTATTTCTTCTGAAAAATGGGTATCTATATAGTTGTGTATATTTTTAAGTTCATCTGGGTTAGCCAAATGCGGTTCAAACCAACAATATAATACTGTTCCCACTTGTTGCTCCACAGATACTGCTTCTTTTTGATTATTCTTAGCGGGATTAGCAAACATTGTAACCCGATTGCTACTTTGATTCGTAGGAGCATTAAATTTTGCTGCTTTATTTTTTTGAACTAAATTAGGCTGAGTCGTATTCAACAATACTTGTATCATTTGAAACGGTAAGTCATTGTTATCGGGATTATTTTTAAACCAATCTCGTAATTTCTGATTAGGGTGGCTATTGACGTCAAGCTTTGATACTTCACCCATCAATTCTTGAAGATTATTTTGGTTGTCAACAGGTGCTAATGGCCTAACCGGCTTGGCTGGTCCTAGAGTTCTAGTTAATGATGAAGATGCCTGCTGAGAGCTACTACTATTACTCCGAACATTCAGAGCAACAGAAACATTTTCCGAATTCAGCCTATTTTTCAAACGCTCTAGTTGATTTGGGTCCGGAGCGCGATAAAGAGGAAATTTAAGAAGCATTTGTTTGATAACGTCAACAGGTTTTATTTCCCGGTCAATTTCCTCTTTTTTTCCAAATCCCTCTTCAAAGTGTTTTAATACTTTATTTACAACCTCATAATACGGTCGCTGCAAAGATAATACTTCTGCGTCTGGGTTTTGAAACAGTGCGTTCCATACCAGAAAAGCTATCTGGTTATGTAATAAATCATTATTATCCACAGCATTAACAC
>JBAUEV010000001.1:0-3831 GCA_049678805.1 Gammaproteobacteria bacterium | reverse complement strand
CATCCAAGGTGGGATAAGACCCACCATCGGAAAATGAGTCTGGAGTTACGTTCAGAATGCCCATGACCTGGGGTTGGGATAATTGGAGTTGTTTGCCGCGACAGTTTAATAGTTTTGATTTCATCATTAAACGGAGGTGAAACTTAAGCCTCAGATGAGCCTTCTTGCGGTTTAGATTCACTCGGTTTTTCAGACTTATCGTCCGATTGTTTTTGCGCCTCTTTTGCAGTGGACTCTTCCTCCCAACCTGCTGGTTCACGTGGGGGTCGTCCTTCCATAATGTCTTTGATTTGCAGGTCATCAATGGTTTCGTATTTCATCAAAGCTTCTGCCATTAAATGCAGTTTATCCAGGTTTTCTTGCAAGATTTTCTTGGCGCGTTCATAGCCGCCTTCAATGATCACACGTACTTCTAAGTCAATGGTATAAGCCGTGGAATCAGCCACTTCTTTGTGCCGCCCGATTGTGCGTCCTAAAAATATTTCGCCTTCTTCACCACCATAGGTTAGCGGCCCAAGTTTTTCTGAAAGACCCCATTTAGTGACCATATTACGCGCTATCTCAGTGGCTCTCTCGATATCATTGGAAGCACCTGTCGTAATCTGTTCTAAGCCAAAAATAAGTTCTTCAGCAGTACGACCACCAAATAGCCCAGCAATTTGACTTAATAAACGACGCTTCGTATAACTGTAACGATCTTCCTCGGGCAAAAACATGGTAACGCCCAATGCGCGGCCACGTGGGATAATGCTCACTTTGTAAACAGGGTCATGCTCTTCAGGCACCAACGTAAGCCCAACAATGGCATGTCCTGCTTCATGATAAGCCGTTAAACGCCTTTCAGATTCTTTCATCACCATCGAGCGGCGTTCTGCCCCCATCATAATTTTGTCTTTGGCTTTCTCAAATTCGCGCATGCTTACCGCTTTTTTATTAGCCCTAGCAGCAAACAACGCTGCCTCGTTGACTAGGTTTGCTAAATCAGCACCCGAAAAACCAGGCGTACCACGCGCAATCACCATTGGATTAGCATCTTCTGCAAGCGGTACTTTGCGCATATGAACTTTCAAAATTTGTTCTCGACCACGCACATCAGGCAATGGCACTACCACTTGGCGATCAAAGCGCCCAGGACGCAATAAAGCAGGGTCAAGTACATCGGGACGGTTAGTCGCTGCTATAACAATGATTCCACCTTTGCCCTTAAACCCATCCATTTCGACCAGTAGTTGATTGAGCGTTTGCTCACGTTCATCATGGCCGCCCCCTAAGCCCGCACCACGATGGCGTCCCACCGCATCAATTTCATCAATAAAAATAATGCAGGGAGCTTTTTTCTCAGCTTGTTCAAAGAGGTCTCGTACGCGAGAAGCGCCAACACCAACAAACATTTCCACAAAATCAGAACCTGATATGGTAAAGAAAGGTACTTCAGCCTCGCCTGCTACCGCCCTGGCAAGCAATGTTTTACCCGTCCCGGGTGAACCTACCAGCAATACACCACAAGGAATTTTGCCACCAAGCCGTTGAAATTTTTCCGGGTCTTTAAGAAATTCGACCAGCTCTTTAACTTCGTCCTTAGCTTCATCTACGCCTGCCACATCTGCAAAGGTTACTTTAACCTGATCTTCTTCACCCAATAACCGCGCTCGACTTCGCCCAAACGCCATTGGTCCGCGGCCGCCCCCTCCTTGCATCATTTGGCGCGCGATAAATATCCAAAAACCAATAATCAGCAGGATTGGCAGCCAACTGACGAGAAAATGGAAAAATAACCCTTGTTCTTCTGGGGGCTTGCCTTGAACGTTGACGCCTTTTTCGAGCAAAGTCTTCAGCAAGTTGGCGTCATTAAGGAAAGGTAGGTAGGTAGCAAAAGGTTTGTTATCCTGGCGTAGCGTTCCGTTAATTTCATGCTCTTGGATCACCACATCTTGAACATTGCCTTTGTCCACTGCTGCAATAAAATCGGAATAGGCAAGTTTTTCAGTCACTGGCCGTTTAGTGTTAGGACCAAAATTGCTGAAAACAACTACTAACACGACAATAATGACTAGCCAAAGTAATATATTTTTTACGAAATTACTCAATGCCCCAACCTCACTTGCTAAAAATCAATTTCCCATATACGACCAGCTGGCATACCAGCTACCCGTCTAGTCGTTAAGTATACCCTTAAAATCACGTGCCAATAAATAAGTTTCACTTGAACGGGCACGCGAAGCCTTGGGCTTACAAACGTGCACTTTAACAAATTGACTACGTAATTTCTTTAAATAAGCCTCAAAACCAACACCTTGAAAAACCTTGACTAAAAATCCTCCGCCAGGCCGTAACGTTTTTTGAGCAAACTCTAAGGCAAGTTCGGCCAAGTAGATAATGCGTGGTTGGTCAACCGCATCCATACCACTCATGTTAGGTGCCATATCCGAAATTACCCAATGGGGGCAAACCCCTCCTAATCGTTGTAATAACTCTTGTAGCACGAGCGGTGTGGTGAAATCACCCTGAATAAATTCTACCCCAGCGAGTGGGTCCATCGGCAAAATATCGAGAGCAATAACTCGACCTTTCTCTCCCACCCAATGCCGCAGCACCTGTGACCATCCCCCAGGCGCCGCGCCTAAATCTACCACCACCATCCCGGGTTTGAAAAGTTTATATTTTTCATGGATTTCGAAGAGTTTGTAAACAGCCCGGGAGCGGTACCCTTGTACCTGGGCTTTTTTAACGAAAGGGTCGTTAAAATGCTCGTGTAACCAGCGCCGACTACTTGTAGACTTCATGAACCACCGCAAAGATTTTCTATTGGTTTTAAATATATGATACTATAGTGATCTTTTCGTTACTATTTCAGGGAGAGACGTTATGAAAATGCATCGTTTTGTTTTACCACTCGTTTTAGCATCAAGTTTATTAGCAGGTTGTTCTCAACCACTTTGGTCCAGCAATACTAATGGTTCAAATAGCGATACCAGCATGGTTGCTAATGCGACTCCTGTTAATATGATATCTTCCAAACGCATTTATGGGGTTATTGTAAGTTCTCGGTTTATAAATCCGGCCAAGGATCAGATTGAGTATATTGTTCATAGCCGCAAAGTAGGCGGTAACGTTTCCATTGTACAATCACCACCTCTTATGCCAAATGGTACGCGGGTAATGATTATGAATGGTTCCAATCCTCGTATGATGTTGAGTCCTCGGGATCAATAATAGTCCGGTCAATTTGTTTTTAATCCGTCATTGCTGTAAAGGTTACAGCAATGACGGATTTTTTTAGAATTTAGGAGAAAGAGCAAGTTGTCCCTGCACTTTTATCGCTGGATGTAGGGAGTACTTCTTTTAAGATATGGTCAACATGATCTACTTTTGTTATACCCTAGATATTTACCAGACATGCCACCCTCAAAGAAATTAACATATAAAACAATATATTATCTGAAATTTATTAAGAAAAACTTAAACCACTCGAATAAGCTTGAAAATCTCTCTGTATCCGACAAAAATGATTAAAATGTTTTAGAATGTCGATGGGTGTGGTTTTCAGCACAATAAAGACAGCTTATTTGACGAGGTGTGCTATGCACATTGGCATCTGTAAAATAACCCTTCATTTGCCTACCAATCACAGCTTAAAAGGGAAGCGTAAAGTCATTCATTCACTATCCGAGCGAATCCAGCATCGCTTTAATGTGGCAGTAGCTGAGGTGGACAATAATGACGTTTGGCAGCTTGCGACTCTAGGTCTAGCGTGCATCAGCCCGGGAGTCGCGCATCTCGGTAAAACGTTGAGAGCTCCTGCTTCAACGTCCCTCGATAGCGCGACGGTAT